>NZ_JBEXTV010000117.1:0-7180 GCF_040628835.1 Streptomyces sp. NPDC006134
GGTCGGGGCCGCCGGCCGGGCCACCCCCAGCACGGCCAGATATCCGTCGACGTCGATCATGCTCCCCCCTCACCGTTCGAACGGATGATCAGCCTAGTCGTCGATACCACCCCTCCTGCGCCCCACCCCCGGGATACCTCCTCTCCCCCGGCCACCCTGCTCCAGCCGCCCGGCGAAACCCGCAGGCCAGACAGCGACATCCGGCTGGAGCACCAGGTTGTGCTTCCTCAATCGGCTCGTACGGCTCCAGATGATCCACTCCGCCTGGGCAAGGTGAAGGGGAGGGTGTTCACCGTCGTCGAGAAGTCCCCCGGCCGGGGCCGGCCGAGCAACCTGCGGGGTCATGAGATCGCCGGCACCGACCATTCCGGTACTCTCGCGCCCCGGCCCGCGGCCCGCGTGCGTCCGCCGGTATGCGCCGGCGAACGGTATCGATACGACGATGACGACAAAGGGGATAGAGCGGGTGCGGGTGTGGGTGCGTTGTGCCGCAATCAGCGACGTCGAGGGCGCCGCCGGGACCTGAGAGCACGTACCCGGGGACGCACTGTCCGTACGGTCACGCGTGCACGTTGGAGAACTTGTACGGGCTTTCCGTATGAAGCCGTCACCGGGAAGGTGGAAGAGCTCGCCGCTGTCCTCCTCGACGAGTAAGGGGGAGCAGGCCGGCCGTAATCCGGCCTCACGCCGCGCAACGCGGGGCCGGGCTCTCGGCGACAAGGTATACCCGATATCTCGGCGTGCGAGCCCCTGGCCCCGGAACCGGACACGCCCTGAACCGGTCTCGCCGGCTCCGGCATCCCCCAAGGGAACAGCGGTGAACGGCTCGGGTGCTTCGGGGGCGAGCAGGGTCGCGGCAACGGTGATGCCCTGTTCGGCGGCGTCGGTCCAGTGATGGTCAAGTGCCGGCCGGTCTCCACCGGCCTGCCGCGACGACACCGGGGGCCGCCGAGCCGTCGGTGCGCAGGGCAGTCCGAGGTCGTCCCCGGCCCGTTCACCCGGCACCACCACCCAGCGGCCCCACCCTGCAGCGCCGCACCCGTCCCCTCCCGGCCGGGCGCGGCGCTCACCCATGCCCGCCCTTCATCCGGCGCCAGTGACGCCCCGCTGTGTGTATGCCCAGGCCTTCAGTCCTGGGCCGTTGGCAGAAGGTCCGCGGCCGTGACGCGGTGAAGGTGTATCAGCACGTCGAACTGGCGCCCGAGTGAGGTTTGGTAGGGGTCCTCCGGCCAGGCGTTTCCTATGGAGCGGGTCAGCCTCTTCGCCATCAGCCAGTCTCGCGTCGGCTCGGGCACGGTCCGCAGATCGAAGTAGTAGTCCCGGCGTGAGACTCGCTCCAGCACTTCCTCGTTGCTGCCGGTGCCCAGCGGCTCCACGGAGAAGCGGCGGTAGGGCTCCTTGGGGTCCGTAAGGTCCATCGCGTTGAACGAGCCCCGCCCGAAGGTGTAGCCGATGTTCATGTACTCGGCCCCGACCATCTGGCGCAGGAACTCCCCCTGGGTCTTCGGATACTGCTCAGGGTTGTCGGACTCGTAGGAGACATGACCGTTGTGGGCCGACAGCAGCATCCGGTGGCCGGTGTGCCGCTGCCACCACACGGTGTTTTCCGCCATGATCCGGTCGCGGTAGAGCATGGCCCGAGCGATCTTCTCCGGGTCGGAGAAGTCGTAGTACGCGTAGAGGGTGGCGGTCTGGGAGATGGCCCTGGCGTGCTGGAGGACCCACTCGTAAGCCTGCCGGTCCTCGTCCGGCCCCTGCGCCCGCAGCAGCTCGTAGGCGCGCCGCACATCCGCAGCCGTCCGCTCGCGCTCGGCGACGGGCCTGGCCAGATTCTCTTTGACGGTCTCCTCCACACTCCCCGTCGGCCGGAGTTCGCGGTAAAGGCGGCGGAACTGCGGCAGCAGCTCCGGGTGGTGCGCGGACACGTAGTCCGTGACCTCGGCGAAGAGCTCAGGTCCCGCGTAGCCGTTGTCCTCACCCATGAACTGCACGGGGCGGTCGGGGTGGCGGACGTTGTGGGCGCGCATCCACCTCAGCAGTTCGAGATACTCGCGGGTGTTCCATATCCGGTACGAGCTCTGGAACTCCTCCCGCATGAGCTTTTCCGGGTCACCCTTTCCGTACAACACGTACTCGTTGAGGACCAGGCCGGTGGACCAGGGCGCCTCCAGCGCGAACGTGGTGAAGCCCTTCTCCTCGACGAGGTACCGGAAGACGCGGTGCTTCATCGTGAAGAACTGCCGGGAGCTGTGCGTGGCCTCACCCAGCCCGACGATCTTCGCCGAGCCGATCATGCGGCCGAGCGGGCGCAGATCGCTGCCGGGGACACCGGGCTCCGTGGTGCGCAGCGGCTCCGCGACGCGCGCCAGTTCGCGCACCGGATCGGTGGCGGTCATCGCGTGTGCGTGCGCCGGTCCGGCGACGACCGTCAGCGTGCCGACCCCGAGCGTCAGCGCCAGCAGGAGCAGCAGTAACCGATGCAGTCGATGTGATCTGTGCGATACAAGCATGGATCAAGACTGCCGATGGGCGGCAGGCCCCGGACAGCCTGCCACCCTCAGTTTTTCTCCTGGGGACAACCACAGGTCCACTGGAGTGCAGAGGCCGCTCCGGGGCCTGCCGCCCTTGGGCCACAGCAGTACGGCGGCGGGGCTTCGCCCGCGGACAGCCAGGTGAGGACCGCACCACGCGCAATGGCGTGAACGATCATCACCGCGAGGTCCTCGTCGGCGCGGAGCCGGCCGCCGACGGCCGGCCGCCGGATGCGGGCCCGAAAACCCGAACCCGGCCCTGGCGGCTGCTGAGGTTGCCAGGGCGCGTATCGAGTCGTGATCAATGGGTGGGCCGAGTGAGGGCTTTCGTCCAGATCATCGAGGCGCGGAGGAGCAGGCCTGCGAGGTGACTGTCTGGCTTTATGTCGTATCGGGGGCCGATGCTGCGGCCTCGAGCTTGTCGATCAGCCGCTCGGTGGTGTTTCCCCCTCGTAGAGGTCGGCGTCGGCTGACGGGCTGACGGGCTGACCGAGACTGCGACGGAGCCCTTTCCCTGACCCGACCCGGACCTTTTCGTCCTGGGGCCTCGATCGCCCCTGAGCGATCCCCCACCAGACCCGGAGAAGCCCCTGACAGGGGCTCCACACGGTGGACAGAGCATCTAACGTGACGACGGTGCCCCGGCCGGGTCTGCACGCCTGACACCACCGCTCTCATCACGAGGAGGATCCATGCCGTTAAGGGGCAGAGCCGCACTGCGGCGCATTGCCGCGCGAGGCACGGCTGTGGCCGTGTCAGCCGCCATGGCCGTCATCACCGGCCTCGCCGCCGCTCCCGCGGTCCACGCGTCGCCGTCTGCCGAAGGGACCCTGCGGTGGGCACCGTGTGGTGACCCGGAGAAGCCGGGAGCCGAGTGTGCCACTCTTTCGGTGCCGGTCGACTGGACCCACCCGGACGGGCCGAGACTCGACCTGGCTGTGGCCCGCCGCAAGGCCACCGACCCCGGCGCACGCGTCGGCTCGATGGTGTTCGGCCCCGGCGGGCCGGGCGATTCGGGTGTGGAGATGGTGGTGGGCCGTATCAGCCGGTTCAGCCCCGAGGTCCGCCGCAGGTTCGACATCGTCAGCTTCGACCCGCGCGGCGTGGGCGGCAGCAACCCGGTGGCCTGCTCCGGCGCCCTGCTTGCCGAGCGGCCGTCACCGGAGCTGAAGAGCCAGGCGGACTTCGACGCCACCATGGCGTACAACAGGCGGCTCCGTGCCGACTGCCGGGCCCGTACGGGCCCGGTGTTCGACCACCTTGACACCGCCCAGACGGTCCGGGACGTGGACGCCCTCCGGGCCGCCCTCGGCGAGCGGAAACTGACCTTCCACGGCAGCTCGTATGGCACGCTGCTCGGGGCGCAGTACGCCGAGACCTACCCACGCCGGGTGCGCGCGATGGTGCTGGAGAGCGTCATGGACCACAGCGTGCAGGCCACCCGTGACTTCCTGCGGTCCGAGGCGGTCGCGGCAGAGGATTCTTTCCAGGAGTTCGTGGAGTGGTGCGACGGTGCCGCAGACTGCGCGCTGCACGGCCGCGACGTCCGCGCCGTCTGGCAGGGCCTGTTGGCACGGGCCGAGCGCGGCGAGCTGGCGAACCCGGCGAAGCCGGGTATCTCGCTGTCGTCTTCGGACCTGGTCAACAAGATCGCGTTCCAGAGGTTCTACAAGGCCGACTATGCGGGCCTGGCCACGACGATCGCGGGAATGGAGGCGAGCAGGCCGCTGCCGGCGTCGCCCACCTCGACAGCGCCGCTGCCTCTGGCCACCCCGGTCTTCTGCTCGGACTGGCACCTGCCGGTGCGCGACTACCGGGAGTACGCCTCGCTGGTCGCCATGATGAACATGACGGCACCTGACCTGCCGTATCTGCTGCCGATCCACATGGCAGCGGCATGTCTGGGCGCGCCGACCGCCAACCCGCAGCACCGCCTGGACGTACACGGTGCCCCGCCGATCCTGGTGTCCAACGCGCTGCACGACCCCGCCACCGGCTACCCGTGGGCGGTCTCGGTGGCCCGGCAGCTCGGCCGCAGCGGCGCGCTCCTCACCTACGAAGGCCACGGCCACGGCAGCGTCACCAGCGGCCCGTGTATGGAGGACGCCGTGGACAGCTACCTCACCGACCTGACAGTCCCGCCGCGGGGCACCAGCTGCCCCGCCGTGCCGTCCTGACAACTCGCCGATCCGGATTCGCTTGGAAGGCGGATCCGGCAGGAAGACGATCGTGACGCGCAGACAAGTTGCCGGTGACCAGTGGCAGTTGATCGATCCGTTCCTGCCGATGGGCGAGTACGGTCCGTCTCCCGGGCGGCTGCGGGATCAGTTCGAGGGAGTGATCTGGCGGTTCAGGACAGGCGCTCAATGGCGTGAGATGCCCGGTGGGTTCGGGCCCTGGCCGGCCGTCTACGGACGCTTCCGGATCTGGAGGAATGCCGGCGTCTTCACCGCCCTGCTGGAGGGCCTCATGCTGGAGGACCTCGTCGCCGAAGCTGAACAAGATCCGCGTCCGTCTGCAGGTCGGCCGGCCCCGCACCCGGTCGTCGCGGTCGTCGCGGACAAGGCGTACTCGTCCCGCGCCCACCGCGCCCCCTTGCGCGAATGCCGCATCAAGGCGGCTGACCCGGAGAAGAAGGACCAGGCTGCCAACCTCAAGAAGAAGGGCAGCCGGGGCGGCCGTCCCGTTGCTTTCGGCGCCGGCCTCTACCGTGATCACAACACCATCGAGCGACTGATCAACCGGCTGAAGGACTGGTGTGGCATCGCCCCACGTTTCGACAAGACGCCTGGGAGCTACCTCGCCGGCCTGGAACTCCGCGCCTTGATGATATGGCCCGGAGATCTCCTGCAAACAGCCGGCCGATCCCCACATCGCACAGGCCCTGGGTGTGCTGCCCGGGGACGTCGGTGACGGGCGGCACGCCTTGAGCGGCCTTTCAAAGAGGTGAGGGCCCCTGGGTTCGGCGTGGCTTGCGCCATCTACCGCCGCCGAAAGTCCCTCGCTGTCCCACCGCAATTGCCCCGCTGCCCCGACCGGCAGGCCGCGTCTGGCCCGATGGGTCGTGGACGGCGGATGGCCGCTGCGGCGGGCCGCGGAACACTTCCAGGACAGCCACACGACCACGGCCCGCCGGGCCGGACGTTACCGGCGCCCCGCAGGACAGCGGGCATGTACGGCCGCTCCCACTGCCCGCACCACCAGCCGCACCGCACCCCGGCCAAGGTCGAGCAACAGGCCGTCCGCCTGCAGCACGAGCACCGCACCGGCGCGGCCGGCCAGCCGCGTCCCGTACCGGCATCACCGCCTCCACCGCCCACCGCATCCCCGACCGCCACGGCCCGCCCACCCTGGCCGCCACCGGCCAGGCCACCCACGAACCCGTCCACCGCTCCGCGCACGCCCAACCCGGCGAACCGGCCCACATCGACGCCAAGGAAAGCAGCCATGTCCCCGACGACGGCAGCCACAAAGCCCTCAGCCGCACAGCCACCAGCCCGAACAAGGACCGCCGCGGTCATCAACATGGCCTTCGGGAACGGAGCCGCGCAGACCTACACGGTCAAAAGCCGGACCCGTCCTGTCCGAGAGCCGCCAGCCAGCACGTGACCGCGTTCGACGCGCCGGCCGCGCAGTTCGCGGAGGAAGGCAGGACCGCCGACCGGCCGGGCGTGCCACGCTGCCCTGGCCGGCGTACTCGCTGCCGCCCTGTAGGCGCCGCAAGGCGCCATCAACCCTCCTACGCGGCCCGTCCGGGGCCATGCCCGGCCTCCCGCGGATCACCCAGTGGCCTCGTCAGCGAGTCGTCCGCCGAGCGGCGCTCCGGCACCAGATCGTCCAGACCGACATGATCGCGGCATTCTTCGCACACCCAGTGCCCGGGCACCACCTCGATCTCCCCCGTCCGAGGGCACCGGGTGTCGTCGCCCCGTCCCACGCATTCCCGCCCTGTTCCGGTATGCCCCATGCGGTCGACGGTCCACCGGGCCGGCCGCGGCGGGGAAGGTCGCTGAAGGGGCGCACGAGCGCTTCCTCCCAGCTCGCCGCCACAGTGACCCGACCAGCCTCACCCGTCTGGCACCCGGGGACGAAGGGCACGGTACCGTCACGGTGGGTGCCCCCACCGAGCCGGTACTCACTGGGCGCTGTGCTCGTCGGCCACCGAGGCACAGACGGTGTGCGAGTGTTTACGCGGGCGTCGGCCGGTATGGCGGGCGTGGTCTTCAGGCAGCTGGACGATCCCTACCGTCCCTCGGTACGGGGCCGGCAGAAGTACAAGACGCGCGAGACGACGGAGGCGGTCGTCGGCGCGGTCACCGGCCCCTGGCTGTTCCCCGGACGCTGCCGCTGGGCATGTACGACGACGAGGAACGCCTTCAGTACGCCGGTCCCACCACCACCCTCGCCAAAACGGCCGGCACGGCGGCTGCCGGGATGCCCCACCCAGCCCGGCGCGGGCATCCGTGGACGCCCCTGGCCGTCCCCCGCCGGGTGGGACAGCCGCCAGACGCTGGGCGTCACGCTGGTCGAGCCCGAGCCCGAGCCCGAGCCTGTGGCCGCCGGCGCCGGCGCCGGCGCCGGCGGCGGCGGCGCCCCGGGTGCCTCCTGCCGCCCGCGCCCCCCTGGCCCCCCGCACCGGGCGCGGGCCG
>NZ_JBEXTV010000118.1:0-7073 GCF_040628835.1 Streptomyces sp. NPDC006134
GTCGACAACCCATCTACCAGGAGCTTCACCTCTTCCTCAACGCCGCCCCCACACCAACCGGCCGGTCCCTCAGCCAGGTTGGAAACGGCTCAATGCCTTTCGAGGTCTGGTACCTGGGGGAAAGCCGACGAGGACGAGGCCGAGGAGTACACCGAAGGCGTTCCCGACACGTTCACGGCGGCCGGCAACCTCTCGGTCCACCCCGGCCCCATGCTCGCGGAAGATACCCATGGCCACGACTGGCTCGCCCCCACCCCGACATACCAAACTCCCGCTTCAAGGGCTCCCCGTCCATCTGAAGCCCGTACCGGCCACCGGCCTGAACCGCCCGACAGTCGAAAACCTTCGCACACGTCCGCGCCAACGGAGGACGGAAATCCATGACCGATTCAACCGGCGGCCACACTCCGCACCCCCACATAGGTGGCCGTATCAACGCCCTGCGTGCGCTCACCGCCTGGCGCACGGCACGGCCGGGGACGCCTCGGGTGGTGGCCTTGACGGGTAATTCCGGCAGTGGCCGCTCACGGCTGCTCACCGGGTTTCTGATGCTCTGCGACCCGGAGTCCCGCAAGCGACTGGACCTCGATCGGCTCGACCCGTCCAGCGTGCCGCCTGAACTGCCCGCGCCCGCCGCAATGAATGCGCGCGGGCTGACAGCCCAGCAATTCCTCTGGGCCCTCGCCGATCACTACGAGCTGCCGGCGGTCCGCACCGAGGACATCTACGCAGAGCTGGCAGTCATCGGCGAGCCCGTGTCGCTCGTCGTTCTGGACGTGGAACAGGCGGGCCCGGTCAGGCACACGGACGAGCCCTCCGTACTCGTACGCCACGTGCTCACACCGCTCGCCGCCCTCGACTCGGTCCGCCTTGTGGCGGAGCTGCCGCGGCACCTCGTCACCGAACTGGCCGCAGACCTGCCGCCCGGTACCGTGCAGATCATCGATCTCGACGAGCCGCAGTGGGCCGACCCCGAAGGGCTCGTACGGCACGCCCAGGCGGCGCTGAGTCCTCAATTCGCCGGATGGAAGTTGCCGTTCGCTGAGGACCCCGAGGACCGGCGCGCCCTCTCCGCGGCCATCGGGCGCCGTGCGGGCACCAGCCCACTGGTCGTCCAGCTTGCGGTCCAGAGCATGCTCACCGCTCCCGAAGGCTTCGACCCCGCCGAGGAGAGCCACCTGCCGGCCTCGGTGGGAGAGGCGCTCGATCTGCACGCCCGGCGGCTCGGTACCGACCCGCGGACGCTGCGGCTGATGCTGGCCCCGCTCGCCCTCGCCGAGGGCGACGGCATACCCGTCCACCTGTGGACGCGGCTGGCGAGCGCGGTCGCCGGGCAGGACATGAGCCGGGCCGTCGCGGACGGGATGCTGCTCACCGGTCCGTTCATGCAGCCCACGGAGCGGAAGGCGGACGGAGACGGAGACGACCACTGGAGCAGTGGGCGTACGCTGCTGCGCCTGCTGCACCCGGCCATCGGCGAGGAGATCCGCGCCGGCCTGCCGAACGTCCGCGCCGCCCAGACGCAGATCGCGATGGCGCTGCTGGAGGCCGTACCGGAGCAGGACTGGAGCAAGGCCGACCCCTACGTACGCGATCACATCGCGGGCCACACTCTGGCGGCGGGCCTGCTGCCCCAGCTCCTCACCGACCCCGGGTTGTTCGTCCACGCCGACCCGGTGCCGCTGCGGGCCGCCGTCGAGGCCGTCCCCCCGGAGACGCTCGGCGCGCCCGCCCGCACCTACCTGCGCACAGCACCCCTGCTCACCCGCTACGAGCTCTCCGAACTGTGGCGTGCCGCCCTGCTGGAGACGGCGTTCGTCGAGGACGGCCTGCCCGAGTACGCCGACGCCGTCCGCCGGCTCGGCCTCGACCTGCCCTGGCGGACCCTGTGGAGCCTGCCCGTCACCGGCATCAGCGAAGTGGCGGTCGGCAACCTCCCCGACGCCGAGGCATCCGCGGCCCGCGTGGCGGTGCTCGTCGTACCACCGGGAACTCCCGGCGCGCACCCGATGGACGAGGGGGGCGAGTCCGCAGTGCTCGTCCACGGCCTCGTACGACCGGACGTCCCCGGCAGCGTGGACCTCGGGCAGATCCTGCGCCCGTCCGAGGAGGAGCGGGCCGCCGCCCCGCTGGGGCTGAGCCGCGGCGCCGACTACCTGCGCGTCTGGGACCGGGCGAGTGGGGAGGTCGTGGCCGCACTGATCTCCGACGTCCCGTTCACCTCCGCAGATCTCTCCCCCGACGGCATCCTCGTCGTCGCGACCGAGCGCGGAGCGAAGGCCCTCCGCATCCGATCGACGGACCCGGCGATAGCCTCGTAGAGGCATACCGCCCGTTCTCTTCCATCCGCTCGGCCTCCTCACCCTCTCGACCGACCACCTCGAAGGAGCCCCCCCGTGATCAGCCAGGAGCAGGCGCTCGCCGTCGCCGACCGTTGGCTCAACCCGGAAGGCTCGGCGGAGCCGCGCCGCGAGGTGCGGATGCAGGAGTTCGACCTGGGCTGGGTCGTATGGTCCGCGCCCGCGGAATCCGGGCGCGCCCCGGAGACAGGGGAACGGCGGCCGCCTGCCGAGATCGGCGACGCGTGTGGGGTCGTGGACCGGCGTACCGGCGAGCTGTCGGTCTGGCCGTCGGTGCCGGTCGAGGAAGTCGTACAGATGTACCGACAGAAGCACGACGGCACGGCGCCGGACGCGCCCGAAGGCGCCCGTCCGGTCACCGGCCCCGGCAACACCGCCGTCTTCACCTACGTCGACCCGGCGAACGGTGAGGAGACCACCCTCTACCGCACCTCCGCCCCGGGCCTGCCTCCCGCCGAGTACCAGGCGTGGGCCGAGCTGCAGCGGATGAACGTACCCGTCGGCAATGTCCTCGCCGTTCACACCGACCTGCGTCCCAGCCTGCTCCCCGGCGGCTACACGGCCGAACTCCTCAACGCCTTCCCCAACGCCCGGCTCTCCTACTCTCAGACCTACGGTGCCCGCCCCGAGGCACGCGCGGAGGGCATCGCCGCACTGGTCGAGCAGGTCGAGACGATGCACCGGATCGCGGGCCAGCAGCCGCCGCCCCGCCCGCACCGCCTCCCGGTTCCCGCCCGGGTGACACCTGCGGAGCCGATGCGTGACGTGGCCCTGGGCCACCACCTCGTCGAGGTCTTCGGCCCGAAGGGCGTACGCCGCTACGACGCCGACGACATCGCCGCCGACCCTCTGCCCGAGACCACCATGTCGACACTCACTTGGGCAGGGCTCCCCACCGATCTTCCGCTCTTCTTCACCGCCGACCGGCCCGACGCGCCTCCCGCCGGCGGCCTGTTCACCGATGTCGCCACGAATCTGCGCGAGCGACGCAGCCCGGCCGGCGAGGAGAAGATCGGTGCCCTGGCGCACCTGGTCCGGATCGGTTTCGACGGAGTCGCGGTCGTGGCGGTGCAGTGCCGACCGGGTACGGGACAGCCGGACGGCCTCGGCACGGTCTGGGCGGTGGACCCGGTCACCGCCGCGGCTCGCTACGTCAACGGCTCGGTGGCCGCCTTCTCCCGCTGCCTGGCGCTGCTCGCCACGGCACGGCAGCGAATGCGAGGCCTGGACCCAGTCGCGGCCGGCGCGGAAGTCGCGGCCCTGCAGGAACGGTTGGTGGTCGTCGACACGTCCGCGCTGGCGCATGCGGACGCCTGGTGGTCGCTGATCGTCGAGCAGATGTGGCACGGGCTGTTCTGACCGGCCTTCCGAAGAACCCCACCGAGAGAACCAAGGAGACCAACCCGTGACTGCGGACAACCCGGCCAACCCAGCACCGCCGACCAGCCCCGAGCAAGCCCTCGACATCGTGCGCAGCCGCTACGCGCAGCCCGAGCTGCCCGACGGCACCCCCGTCCAGCTGCGCGTCGAGGAATTCGACATCGGATACCTGGTGTACGCGGAGTTCCCCCCTGCCACGGACGCCGCCGGCCGGCCCCGGCCCGCTCCACCCGGCGGCAGCAAGATCGTGGTCTCCAAGGAGACCGGCGAGACCGTCACCGTCCCCAACTACCCGACCGAGACGGCCATCGCGCTGTACCGCGGACAGCGCCAGGCACCTCGCCACCCCGGCGTGTAGCGGACACATACGTCCGAATGTCCTACTGCCTGGTCAGTACAGCGAGAATCCGCCGTTGTGCCGTCCTTGGCCCTTGTTCCTCTGCTGCGAGGACTGGTCCCCGGCGCGTCCCGGCTCGGACGCCCTCGGGGGCGCCCCGGAGGGGCCGTCGCTCGCCGGTGCCTCTCCACTCCTGATCTGCTCGCGTTCCTCCTCGGACAGCGACTCCCACTGACCGCGCAGGGACGCCATGCCTCCGCTGCTCAGGGCTCGTGCCACCGCCGGGTCGTCCAGCGCGTCGCGCAGAGCGAGGCGGCCGGAGAGCAGCTTCTTCGCCGCTTCCCTCATGTCCTTGCCCGCGGCATCGGTCTCGGACAGCTTGCGCAGGGCGGAGTTCAGAGAACGTATCTGCTCCGGTTCCAGTGCCTCGTCCAGCACACCGCGGTCCGGAGGAGAGCCGTGCGGGTTCGGCGAGTTCTGGGTTCGCCTGGTCATGTCGCTTCTCCTCACTGTTCCTCGCGTCTCACCACCTGAAGTATCTCCCGTCACGCGCGGCTGCCATGCTGGCCCCACTGGCAGAAGAGGAGAAAGACCACATCGTCATGGCTCGCACACAAGGCACCGGAAAAGGCGCCGGCCCGGACCGCTCCCTCACCGGATGCGTCACGCGGGCCTTGGGCCGCCTCGGACGCGTGGGCGGCCTGGTCTTCCTCCTGGCGGGCCTCGCCCTGAGCGGATGGGGCACGTACGAAGGGGTCTATGCGGCGGGATGGGCGGGCACGCACGGCACTCTCATCGTGAAGCAGTGCGAGGTGAGCTACCCCCACAACGCCTCACGCAGCAGCCGCAAGAACCGTCGGCCCGTCCGGTGCCGGGGAACGTTCGTGTCCGAGGACGGCAGGAGCGAGGACGCGGACGCCGCGGTGCGGGTCAGGCAGCGGTATCCGCAGGGCACGGAACTGTCGGTGCAGCAGTCGGTCCCTCCCTCGACGGCGACCTCCGGGGATGCCGGCTACGTCCAGTCCGGCATGAACCGGGCCTGGCGTTGGTTCGGCGTCTTCTTCGGCGGCTGGGTTCTCACGGGGCTCGGCGTCTTCTGTCTCGTCACGGGTTACGCGCCGTTCGGCCGAAGCCGCATCTCGTACGATGCGGCGTGGGAAGCGTCGGGGCGGGGAGCGACGCGACCGGCCGTGATCTCGATGCCCGGGGTGGGACTCGTCGGAGCCGGGGTGTCGTTCCTGATCGGCTACTTCTTCTGAGCAATGCCGCCCCGCAGCATCGACGAGGGCCTTGGAGCAGCGGACGATCGGGCGTGAACGGGGGTCTCCGTGTCCGGCACGATCCCTCCGGCCGCGTGCACGGCCCCTCCGACCGCGTGACGGAGTTCGCTAAGCTCACACACCATGTCGTCCCCGCATGCTCCCTCCCCCGCGCCGGATGCCACAGTGATCCATACCGGTCGCCGCGGCGCCATGACCGGATTCCCCTGTTCCGTCCTCCTCATCGCGATCGGCGCGGTCGGCGTCTGTGGCGCCGTCGTGGTCGCCACCGGGAACCAGAAGGGCGAGTCCACCGTCGCGGGGTTCGCGGGTCTGGCATTCATGGTGGTACTCGGTATCATCGGTGTGTTCCTCTTCATCGCCCAGTGGGCGAACCGCCGTACCAGGGTCCTGTTCGACCACACGGGCCTATGGGTGGAGAACGGCAACCGGCGGAACGTCATCCCCTGGCAGACCCTGGCCGGAGTCGGCCTTTACTGGAGCAGATTCGGCCGCAGTCGGAAGGTGTACTCCCTGGAACTGCTCCCCGACGGCCCGATCGACCGGGATGACCCGGTTCTGTGGACGCTGGTGCGCGACGAGGACCCGCCGCGCCCCGGCCTTCCCCGCCTGCGTTATCGCCTGCCCTTCCCCGCCGCCTGCCGACAGCAGGTGCTCACGGCGGTCCAGCAGCACGTCCCCCAGCTCTGGCTCGGGGAATCCGAGCGTCCGGCGGGCCACGTCGGCCGTCCCGACGTCAAAGGACACCGTCAGCGCACCCGGAGCCGTACGCCGTGAACGGCCTTGTGCCCTGAACCCGACGGTTCCCGGCCTTCGGCCCACGCCCGGGCCGAAGGCCCGGGCGCCGTACCACCATCGAGAACGCCCACAGGGTGAACCTGGAGCCGGCCATCGCACTGTGCGGCTGTCATCAGCGATGCCGTCGTCTCAGTGTCCCCGACACGCATGCCAACGCCCGTGATATCCGTCGACGTAGTGACCGCTACGGCTTTTGAACACAGTGGTGCCCCGCAACGGATTCATGGCAGCAACTCTCCGGGGATGCCCGGGGAGGGATCCCACGTCACGCGGACGGCTGTGCTCCTGTGTGGTTCTCCTCGCCGGATGAGGGTGTTCGCACCGTCCGTGTCGCGCTGACGGGGTGCCTTCCGTCGTATCGGCGTCGCTGCCGAACGAATTCGAGTGGGTCCCGCAGATGCTCGGCTGCTCTGGTCGACGGCGAGCGAGGACAAGTTCCGGGAGTCCGCCCGGTTGTGGCAACCGATTCCGAGGTGCTCCAGGGAATGGGGGACGGCGGCCGTCCGCCGAGACCGGCGGTCTCCGTGCCCTTCACTCGTCCCTCTCCGGCTCCGGCGGCCTCTCCTGCTCTCCCTGGTAGCTTGCTGCCCCCGCCCGTCCACTCCGTGAGGGGGACAATGAGCCAACCACCGTTCCAGCCGCCACCTCCACCGACACAGCCACCGCACCCCCGCACAGCCAGCCTGCTCCGCCCCAGCGGCAACCGGGGTTCGGCCCGCCACCCGCACCCGCACAACCTCCGCTGCAGACCGGAGTGCCGCCCGTTCTGGGGCAGCCCGCCATGTACCCGGGGCCGCCACCCGCCCCGGGCCAGCCACCGGTGTGAGCTGACCTCGGTTTCGTGGAGTCCTTGAAGCCAGGCTTATGGTCCTGGCCCGAAGGAGAACCACGAGCTGTGCCAGCACCGCGTAAGTACCT
>NZ_JBEXTV010000119.1:0-6735 GCF_040628835.1 Streptomyces sp. NPDC006134
CGGGCCACCATCCGGCTGGAGCAGAGCCGCCAAACGCCGACGCTTCGGGAGGAACTGATGTGTATCAAGTCCTTTATCTCCCGTTTGCCGGAATCAGAGAAAGTACTCGGAAACCGGCTCCAGCGCCAGCAAAACCGCAGGTCATCCAGCCTGCTCCCCGCACCCGCGGGGATGGTCCCCTGGAGGGCATCGTGGAGGCGATCCGGGAGGACTGCTCCCCGCACCCGCGGGGATGGTCCCGCTCATCCGTTCACCTCTTTTCGGGCTTGGTGCTGCTCCCCGCACCCGCGGGGATGGTCCCGCCGGCCCCGCCCCCTCGCCGCAGAACCCTATGAAGCCTGCTCCCCGCACCCGCGGGGATGGTCCCTCCCGCGCCTTGGGCGACTCCTCCGCGAGTCCCTGCTCCCCGCACCCGCGGGGATGGTCCCCCTCCCACTCATCGTCCTCGGGCTGGTGCGGGCTGCTCCCCGCACCCGCGGGGATGGTCCCAGTAGCACACTCGGCGGACCACCCTTCAACGTCTGCTCCCCGCACCCGCGGGGATGGTCCCGCGTACCGGGATTGGTGCGAGGCGGAAGGGTTCTGCTCCCCGCACCCGCGGGGATGGTCCCCGAATTGACCGCCCCTTCAGTCAATTCACACACTGCTCCCCGCACCCGCGGGGATGGTCCCTGAGCTTGGGGGAGTGGACATCGACGGGCCCGCTGCTCCCCGCACCCGCGGGGATGGTCCCGCGGATGCGGTTCGCGGCCTCGAAGGCGGGCACTGCTCCCCGCACCCGCGGGGATGGTCCCCACCAGCCGCCACCGTGGTCGTCGCAGCAGGGCTGCTCCCCGCACCCGCGGGGATGGTCCCACCCCGTGGGGCTTGCTCCCGTCCGACCACGGCTGCTCCCCGCACCCGCGGGGATGGTCCCACCCGGCGGGCCAGCTTCTCGATGCGCTGCCGCTGCTCCCCGCACCCGCGGGGATGGTCCAAACAGCACGCCCACCCAGCGGCGCCTCGTCCGCTGCTCCCCGCACCCGCGGGGATGGTCCCGAGATCCCCCTCGCGCAGGTCCGCATCCTGAGCTGCTCCCCGCACCCGCGGGGATGGTCCCCTGGCGTACGCCACGGCGCAGGTGACGAAGGCCTGCTCCCCGCACCCGCGGGGATGGTCCCACAGCGCAAGCGATGCGATCACCACACGTCTGCTGCTCCCCGCACCCGCGGGGATGGTCCCTCACCCTGCTCCTCACGCGGGGCGGGGAGGCGCTGCTCCCCGCACCCGCGGGGATGGTCCCGCCGGACAGTGGCACGAGGCGCTCAAGGAGCTCTGCTCCCCGCACCCGCGGGGATGGTCCCCACCCGAGACGCTTACGTCGTGGGCTCGATGCCTGCTCCCCGCACCCGCGGGGATGGTCCCCGCCTCTTCGTCCGTACGGGAAGCCGCCGTACCTGCTCCCCGCACCCGCGGGGATGGGCCCCACATGACGCAGAAGACACCCGGCCAGCTCCGCTGCTCCCCGCACCCGCGGGGATGGTCCCAGCGAGGACCACGCCCGCCGGGTGACGGTCGCCTGCTCCCCGCACCCGCGGGGATGGTCCCTTGGAGACAACCTTTTCCCGGTCTCCGGAGGGCTGCTCCCCGCACCCGCGGGGATGGTCCCCGCGCCGCCATATCGCCTCCTAACCCGTCACCCTGCTCCCCGCACCCGCGGGGATGGTCCCACGATGCGGGCGGTGTCGGCGTGCGCGACGTACTGCTCCCCGCACCCGCGGGGATAATCCGCCCTCACCGAACGCATCGTCCAGCGCGACGCCAAAGCACCGGCGCCTCACTCTTGACCTGTTCGACCATCACCGCGTTCCAGCCTCAACTCGTCGGCCCCGAACCCGGCCTCCGCCCCAAGAAGCACCGCGCGACCGCACGGGCGGGGAGCGCACGGCCCACAGTTCCGGCTGGCCGGCATCCGGCTCGGCAACCGGTCAGCATGAGATCGCCCGAACACGGCTGCAAGTGACGGCAGGTGCACATCGGCCTCTATCAGTCATCCTTGGGTTGGCCTGGGGGAACGCTGGTTCCCAGGGGAGTCGGCAGAGTCAGGAGCGAGCCGTGTTCTACCACCTGCTCAAGTACGTGCTACTGGGACCGTTGCTACGGCTGGTCTTCCGGCCCCGGATCGAGGGTCTGGACCACGTTCCCTCGTCGGGGGCGGCGATCGTCGCCGGCAATCATCTGTCGTTCTCGGACCACTTCCTCATGCCCGCCGTGCTCAAGCGGCGGATCACCTTCCTGGCGAAGGCCGAGTACTTCACGGGACCGGGCCTCAAGGGCCGGCTGACCGCGGCCTTCTTCCGCAGCGCGGGGCAGATCCCCGTCGACCGCTCCGGCAAGGAGGCGGGGCAGGCCGCCGTCCGGGAGGGCCTCGGGGTGCTGGGCAGGGGCGAGCTGCTCGGCATCTATCCGGAGGGCACGCGTTCGCATGACGGCCGGCTGTACAAGGGCAAGGTCGGCGTGGCGGTGATGGCCCTCAAGGCCGGTGTGCCGGTGGTGCCCTGCGCGATGATCGGCACGTTCGAGGCGCAGCCGCCGGGCAGAAGGCTCCCCCGCGTCCGCCCCGTGACCATCCGTTTCGGTGAGCCGCTCGACTTCTCCCGCTACGCCGGACTGGAGCACGAGAAGGCCGTCCTGCGCGCCGTCACCGACGAGATCATGTACGCGATCCTGTCGCTGTCCGGGCAGGAGTACGTCGACCGGTACGCGGCCGAGGTCAAGGCCGAGGCGGCGGAGCGGGAGCGGGCGGCGAAGGTGCGCCAGGCGCGGCGAGTTCGGCGGGCGCCGCGCGGTTAAGGCCTGTCTCTTCGACCTGCGAGGTGGGGTTGGCCGGGGGATGGCCGGGGTCGGCACGTACCGGCCAGGGTCTTGGTAAGCATCCGCTTAGCCGCCTTCGGTGTGACCAGCGGCGCCGCGAGAGAGGCAGGGGTACCCGATGCCGGTCGTCGATGCGTGGATGCAGCACCCCACGCTCCGTCACTCCAACCATGAGATGTTCGAGTCGCTGCGTCGGTGAACGGGGCGGGGCTTGCTGGAGGAACCGTTGCCGATCAAGGCCACGGTGGCCGCGATGGCGGCGGCTGATGTGGAGATCGGTCTTTCGGCGGCCTGGTACGGGCCACAGGGGCCGCTGATCAGCAACGACGAAGTAGCCGAGTTCGTCGCCGAGTCCGAGGGACGGCTGCGCGGGGTGGCCGGCGCGGACCTCACCCGGCCGGTCCAGGCCGTGCGGGAACTGCGCCGGGCCGTGGAAGAGCTCGGTTTCATGGCCCTGCGGATCGTGCCCTGGTTGTGGCAGCTCCCGCCCACCGACCGGCTCTACTACCCGCTGTACGCGGCCTGCGTGGACCTCGGCATCCCCTTCTGCACGCAGGTCGGACACACCGGTCCTCTGCGCCCGTCCGAGACCGGCCGCCCCATTCCGTACATCGATCAGGTCGCGCTCGACTTCCCCGAGCTGACCATCGTGTGCGGGCACATCGGCTACCCGTGGACCACGGAGATGATCGCGGTCGCCGACAAGCACGCCAACGTGTACATCGACACCAGCGCCTACACCGCCCGCCGCTACCCGCGCGAGCTGGTCGACTACCTGCGCGGCCGGGGCCGCAGGAAGATGCTGTTCGGTACCGACTACCCCATGATCACCCCCGGTCAGGCGCTGGAACACCTCGGCGAACTGGGCCTGGACGAGGAAGCCACCGAGCTGTTCCTGTCCGGCAACGCACGACGGATCTTCAGGGTCTGACAGTGCCGGGGCCCCGCCGGGCCCACATGAGGATCGCCGTGAGATGGCGTGCGGCCCGACAGACGAGAGCGAGCTTGCCGGTCCGCATGGCCAGGCCGCGCCCCTGCTCGAACCGGTTGATGCCTCACTCGGCGGTATTGCGCTCCTTGTACGCCTCGGCGTCGAAGCCAAGGCGGGCGGCCTCCGGCGCGGCCCCGCCGGAGGCGGTGCGTCAGCCACATCCACGCCGGCGAGGAGGGTTGCGAAGATCCGTTCCCAGGTGCCGTCCACGGCCCACCCGATCAGGCGTTCATGCGCGGCCTTGAACGAGCCGAGCTCGCTGGGCGGGTCCCTCCACGGCGCGCAGGTGCGGTACTTCCACGCGATGGCCTCCCGGGTCCTGCGATGATCGGCCCGGCGCCGTCCACGCACCGGATCGGCCGGCGTCAGCGGCTCGGTCCGGTCCCCCGTCGCGTCGGTGATCACTGACCGGACAGTCGCGTCCGGTCACCAGTCCATCGCATCGAAGAGACGCGCTCCGGCCTCCGCCGGTCCAGGAGGCCGCGTGCTCTGCCGTCGGCAGAAGGACGTGGCGGGTGCGGCGCCGCGCCCGTACGGTCCCCGTATGACACGCGCTGTGGTGATCGGAGCGACGGGACAGATCGGACGGGTGGCGGTGGGTGTGCTGGCCCGGGGCGGCTGGGAGGTGACGGCCGTCTCACGGGGCGGCGGCCGGGACCGGAGCTGGCCGGAGGGCGTGCGGGTGGCGCGGGCCGACCGGGAGGACGACGCGGCACTGGCCGCCGCGGTCGGCGGCGGTTGTGACGTACTGGTCGACATGGTGGCGTTCGGGCCACGGCACGCACGGCAGCTGGTCTCGCTCGCCGGCCGGGTCGGTTCGGCCGTGGTGATCTCCAGTGTGGCCGTCTACGAGGACGACGAGGGCCGGGGCTTCGACACGCAGCACGAACCCGGCGGCTTCCCCGAGTACCCGGTGCCGCTGACCGAGGAGCAGCGCACGGTCCGGCCGGGCGACACCTCGTACAGCACCCGCAAGGCGGCGCTGGAGCGTGAACTGCTCGCCGCCGGGGACACCCTGCCCACCACGCTGCTGCGCGCGGGCGCGGTCCACGGGCCGCACTGCCGGACCCCGCGCGAGCTGTACTTCGTCAAGCGCAACCTCGACGGGCGGCGGCGCCGCGTGCTCGCCTTCGGCGGCCGCTCCCGGTTCCACCCGGTGAGCGTGCACACGGTCGCCGAGCTGATCCGGCTGGCCGCCGCGCGGCCGGGCAGCCGTGTCCTGAACGCCGTCGATCCGGACGCGCCGACGGTGGCGGAGATCGCCGGGGCGATCGACGCGGTGATGGGCCGCGAGGTGGAGGACGTCCTCGTGGACGGACCGCCGCCCGCGCCGGGGGTCGGCCTCACGCCCTGGTCGGTGCCGGCGCCGGTGGTCTGCGACATGTCCGCCGCCGAACGGGAGCTGGGTTACCGCCCGCGGGCCCGGTACGCCGAGACGCTCCCGGACACCGTCGCCTGGATCGAGGAGCGGCTGGCCGGGCGGGACTGGCGGGAGGCGTACCCGAAGATGGTCCAGGCGTACGGCGATCTGTTCGACTACGCGGCGGAGGACGCCTGGTTCGCGGCCCGGGGCGCGTGAAAGGGGGGTGCGTGAGCGGGGGCTGCCGATGTGTCCGGCCGCCCGCGCTCGGCCTGTTCGCCAAGGCCTGACGGCGACGGGGGCCGGTTACCGGTCGGCCCGCGGGATCCGGACGACCGCGGTCCCTGCCTCCAGGTCCACCGCTGTCCGGTTCGGTGGTGCCCCGTCCTCCTCGTCGTCCCTCATCACCAGTGCCGACTGCCGCTCCTTGAGTTCGTTCTGCTTCCCGGGTGAAAAGCTCGCGTGGAGCTGCTCGAACCCGGTCGCCGATATCTGCCCCTGCCGGACGCCGTTCCGCCAGGGCAGCAGTCCGGCCCGTCCGGCGTGGAGGAGCAGTTGATCCGCGAAGGCCACGACGGTCAGCAGGATGACCAGTCCGGGCAAGGTCATGAAGACGGCGAATTCCATGCCTTCAGTATCCAGACCGGGCGACACCGTTCAGCCCTTCAGCCTTGCGGCATGCCCCTGAAGACCAGGTTCTCCTCCGTGAAGGCCAGGGTCTCCCCTGCCACCGGCCACCGCGACGGCTCAAGCGCGCTTTCCCTCGGAAATCTTGACCTCCAGTTTGGTTGGGGTTTCACGATGGGGCGGTGACCGAAGACGGAATCACCCTGATAGACACATGGGAACTGCCCGAAGACCGGATCGAGGAGTCCATCGCACGCTGGCGGGAGCGCGTCGGGCTCATCCACACCGCTCCCGGCTTCCGGAACGCGCGGTTGCACCGCAGACTGCACCCGGAGTCCCGGCTCGGCCTGGTCAATGTGGCGCAGTGGGACAGCGTCGAAGCCCGGGACGAGGCGCTGGCACATCCCCGCTTCACCGCGTCGGCGGCCACCGCGGCCGGCTATGCCACCGTACGCGGCGGCTGGTACCGGGTGGCGGCCGAATCGGCCACCACGGAGAACAATGTGGGCGACGGACCGGGAATCGCCTTCGTCACTGCCTTCGAGCTGCCCGCCGAGCGGATCGATGAATGGCTGCCGCACTGGCTCGGCCAGGCAGAGCTGATGAGCAAGGAGCCCGGCTTCCGGGGCAGCCGGCTGCACCGTGCGGTGGACCCGGACACGCGCTTCCAGCTGGTCGGCATCGCGCACTGGGACAGCCCCGGCGCATGGCGCGCGGCACACGACGGCCCCCGCTTCCGGCAGCACGCCTCCACGGCCCCCGGCTTCGCCACCGCCACACCCGGCCTCTTCCGGGTCGCCGCCGAATTCTGAGCGCGGCCCGGGAACGCTTCCGATGCTCCCGGGCCGTTCGCCCCACTGGGCCGGACGCGCCATCGCCGGGCGACGCGCATAGCGCGTCGCCC
>NZ_JBEXTV010000120.1:0-6685 GCF_040628835.1 Streptomyces sp. NPDC006134
CCTCGGTGGAACTGCGCAACCGGCTCCGCGAGGCGACCGGCCTGAAGCTGCCCCCCACGCTGGTCTTCGACTACCCGACCCCGCAGGCCCTCGCCCGCCATCTGCGCGAGCAGTTCGGCGAGGTGGCGGCGCCGGAGCCGGAGCCGGAGCCCGAGCCGCGGGCGGCCGTCGCGGCCGACACGAACGAGCCGCTGGCGATCATCGGAATGGCATGCCGCCTGCCCGGCGGGGTGTCCTCGCCGGATGAGCTGTGGAAGCTGGTCGTCGACGGCGTCGACGCCGTCTCGGACTTCCCCGAGGACCGCGGCTGGGACCTGCGGGGCCTGTTCGACCCGGACCCGGACCACGCGGGCACCTCGTACGTCAGCCAGGGCGGCTTCCTGCGCGGGGCGGGCCTGTTCGACCCCGGGTTCTTCGGCATCTCGCCGCGTGAGGCCCTCGCCATGGACCCGCAGCAGCGGCTCCTCCTGGAGACCTCCTGGGAGGCGCTCGAGGGCGCGGGCATCGACCCGGTCACGCTCAAGGGCACCGACGTCGGCGTGTTCTCCGGCGTCTCGGGCCAGGGCTACGGAACCGGCGCGATCGCACCGGAAGTGGAGGGCTTCGCCGGCACGGGCCTCGCGTCGAGCGTGGCGTCGGGCCGTGTCTCGTACGTCTTCGGCTTCGAGGGCCCGGCGGTGTCGGTGGACACGGCCTGCTCGTCGTCGCTGGTGGCGATGCACCTGGCGGCGCAGGCGCTGCGCCAGGGCGAGTGCTCGATGGCGCTCGCCGGCGGCGCGATGGTGATGGCGACCCCCGCCACCTTCATGGCGTTCTCGCGCCAGCGCGGCCTGGCCGCCGACGGCCGGTCCAAGGCCTTCGCGGACGGCGCGGACGGCATGGGCCTGTCGGAGGGCGTGGGCGTGGTCGTCCTGGAGCGGCTGTCGGTGGCCCGGGAGCGCGGCCACCGAGTGCTCGCGGTCCTGCGCGGCAGCGCGGTCAACCAGGACGGCGCGTCCAACGGGCTCACGGCGCCCAACGGTCCCTCGCAGCAGCGCGTGATCCGCAAGGCCCTCGCCGGCGCCGGGCTCTCGACGGCGGATGTGGATGTGGTGGAGGGCCACGGCACGGGTACGGCGCTGGGCGATCCGATCGAGGCGCAGGCGCTGCTCGCGACGTACGGGCAGGACCGTGACCCCGGGAAGCCGCTGTGGCTGGGGTCGCTGAAGTCGAACATCGGCCACGCGCAGGCCGCCGCGGGCGTGGCCAGCGTCATCAAGATGGTGCAGGCGCTGCGCCACGGCGTGCTGCCCCCGACGCTGCACGCGCAGCGGCGCACGTCCCAGGTCGACTGGTCCGAGGGTGCGGTGGAGCTGCTGACCGAGGCGCGGGAGTGGCCGCGTGACGGCCGCCCGCGCCGGGCCGGCGTGTCCTCGTTCGGCATCAGCGGCACGAACGCGCATCTGATCCTGGAGGAGGCGCCCGAGGAGGCGCAGGAGTCCGGCGCGGACGAGGTGGTGCCGGGTGGTGTGGTGCCGCTGGTGGTGTCGGCGCGCAGTGCCGTTTCGCTGGCGGGCCAGGCCGGGCGGCTCGCGGCTTTCGTCGAAGGCGCCGACGAGGTGCCGCCGGCCTCGGTGGCCGAGGCGCTGGTCTCCCACCGGGCGCTGCTGGGTGAGCGCGCGGTGGTCGTGGCCGGCTCGCGGGACGAGGCGCTGGCCGGGCTGCGGGCGCTGGCCCGGGGCAAGAGCGCGCCCAACCTGGTGACCGGCAGCGCGGGCGCGCCCCGCAAGGTGGTGTGGGTGTTCCCGGGCCAGGGTTCGCAGTGGGCCGGTATGGGGCGGGAGTTGCTGGAGTCCTCGCCGGTGTTCGCGGAGCGGGTCGCGGAGTGTGCGGCGGCGCTGGAGCCGTATATCGACTGGTCGCTGGTTGACGTGCTGCGCGGGGAGGCGGATGCCGGGCTGCTGGAGCGTGTGGATGTGGTGCAGCCGGCCAGTTTCGCGGTGATGGTGGGGCTGGCGGCGGTGTGGTCGTCGGTGGGTGTGCTGCCGGATGCGGTGGTGGGGCACTCGCAGGGTGAGATTGCGGCGGCGTGCGTGTCCGGTGCGCTGTCGCTGGAGGACGCGGCACGGGTGGTGGCGCTGCGCAGCCAGGCCATCGGCAAGGAGCTGGCGGGGCGCGGTGGCATGGCCTCGGTCGCGCTGGCCGAGAGCGAGGCGGTCGCGTGCCTGGCGCGCTGGGCGGACCGGGTCGAGGTCGCCGCCGTCAACGGCCCGTCCTCGGTGGTGGTCGCGGGCGACGCGGAAGCGTTGGACGAGGCGCTTGAGGCCCTCTCGCGCGACGGCGTCCGGGTGCGCCGGGTGGCGGTGGACTACGCCTCCCACACCCGGCATGTGGAGGACATCCAGGACACCCTGGCCGAGACGCTGGCCGGGATCGGCGCCCACGCGCCGCTGGTGCCGTTCTACTCGACCGTGACGAGCGGCTGGGTGCAGGACGCCGGCGTGCTCGACGGCGGTTACTGGTACCGGAACCTGCGCGGCCAGGTGAGGTTCGGCCCGGCCGTGGCCGAGCTCCTGGCCCAGGGCCACACCGCCTTCATCGAGGTCAGCGCCCACCCGGTGCTGGTCCAGCCGATCACCGGGGCTCTCGATGCGAGCGGCGCGGACGCGGTGGTCACCGGCTCGCTCCGGCGTGAGGAGGGCGGTCTGCGCCGGCTCCTGACCTCGATGGCCGAGGTCTTCGTGCACGGCGTTCCCGTGGACTGGACCGGTGTCCTGCCGGCCGGCGCCACGGCGGCGGGCGTGGAACTGCCGACGTACGCCTTCGACCACCAGCACTTCTGGCTGCACACGGCCCCGGCGCACACGGACGCGAACTCCCTCGGACTCGCCGGGACCGACCACCCTCTGCTCGGGGCGGTGGTGCGGCTGCCGCACTCCGACGGCCTGGTGTTCACCTCGCGCCTGTCGCTCACGTCCCACCCCTGGCTGGGCGACCACGTGGTCGGCGGCCTGGTGCTGATCCCGGCCACCGGGCTGGTGGAGCTGGCCGTACGGGCCGGTGACGAGGCCGGCTGCGGGGTCCTGGAGGAGCTGGTGACCGAGGCGCCCCTCGTCGTGCCGGAGCAGGGCGGGGTGCGGGTCCAGGTCGCCGTGGGCGGCGCGAACGAGAACGGCACGCGCACGGTGGAGATCCACTCGCAGCGCGAGGACGCCCCCGGCGACGGGGACACGTGGACGCGGCACGCCACCGGGCTCCTGTCGGCCTCGTCCCCGGCCCCGGCCGCGACCCGTGGCACGGACTTCGACTTCGCCGCCTGGCCGCCGCCCGGCGCCGAGCAGGCGGAACTGGACACCGACGAGCTGTACGAGGGCCTGCTGGAGCGCGGCTACGCGTACGGTCCCGTCTTCCGCGGCGTGCGCGCGGTGTGGCGGCGCGGCGACGAGCTCTTCGCCGAGGTCGCCCTGCCCGACGCGGAGCGCGAGCGGGCCGGTGGCTTCGGCCTGCACCCCGCGCTGCTCGACGCGGCGCTCCAGGCCGGGACGTTCGCCGCGGCGGACGCGCCGGGGGAGGACGCCGGGCAGCCGGTGATGCCGTTCTCGTGGAACGGCCTGGTGCTGCACGCCACCGGCGCCCCGGCGCTTCGCGTGCGCATCGCGCCGAACGGCGCGGACGCGCTGTCGATCGCGGCGGCGGACGAGACCGGCAGCCCGGTCCTGACGATGGACGCGCTGGTGATGCGAGCGGTGTCCATCGAGCAGCTCGGCGCCACGGCGGCGCGGGAGAGCCGCGAGTCGCTGTACGCGGTCGAGTGGACCGAACTGCCTCCGGCCCAGGGGGCGGAGCCCGCGCCGCCGTGGGTGCCGGTGACCTCGGCCGACGACACGGCGGCCCTGACCGCGAGCGGCGGCGTACCGGCGGCCGTGGTCCTCCAGGCCGTCGGCGGCGACAGTGAGGACGCCGTGCTCGCCCTGACCTCCCGGGTCCTCGGCGTGGTCCAGGCGTGGCTCGGCGCCGCGGGCCTCGAGGAGTCGCGCCTGGTGGTGCTGACCCGGGGCGCGATGCCCGCCGGGAGCGACGGCGCGGTGACGGATCCGGCCGCCGCGGCGGTGTGGGGTCTGGTGCGGGCCGCCCAGTCCGAGAACCCGGACCGGATCGTCCTCCTCGACGCCGACCCCGAGGCCGAGGGCGGCGTGGAGCCGGTGCTCGACTCCGTCCTCGCCACAGTGCTGGCCAGTGGCGAACCGCAGCTCGCCGTGCGCCGCACGGCCCTCTCGGTGCCCCGGCTCGCCCGGGTCACCGCTGAGGTCACCGGCCCCGGGACGGTGTTCCGGGCGGACGGGACCGTCCTGGTCTCGGGCGGCGGCTCGCTCGGCGCCCTGGCGGCCCGGCAGCTCGTCACCCGCAACGGTGTACGCCACCTGGTCCTCGCCAGCCGCCGGGGCCCGGACGCCGAGGGCGTGCCGGAACTGGTCGCCGAGCTGACCGGACTGGGCGCGACGGTCTCGGCCGTGGCCTGTGACGTGTCGGACCGCGCCCAGGTGCGGGCCCTGCTGGCCTCGATACCCGGCGAGCACCCGCTGCGCGGCGTGGTGCACACGGCCGGTGTGTTCGACCCGGGCGTGATCGGGGCGCTGACCCCGGAGCGCCTGGCCACGGTGTTCGCGCCGAAGGTCGACGCCGTGTCGCACCTCGACGCGCTGACGCGCGGCCTGGAGCTGGACGCGTTCGTCGTCTACTCCTCCGCCTCGTCCGTCTTCATGGGCGCGGGCAGCGGCAACTACGCGGCGGCCAACGCCTTCCTGGACGGCCTGATGGCCCACCGCCGCGCGGCGGGACTGCCCGGGCTCTCGCTGTCCTGGGGCCCGTGGGAGCAGGTCACCGGCATGGCCGGCAACATCGACGACCTCACCAGGACCCGGATGGGCCGACGCGAGGGGCGCGGCGGAGTCCTGGCGCTCCCGTCCGCCGAGGGCATGGAGCTGTTCGACACCGCGCTGGGGTCCGGGCACGCGCTCCTGGTGCCGGTCAAGCTGGACCTGCGGGCCGTACGCGCCGACGCGGCGGCGGCCGGCAGCACAGTGCCGCACCTGCTGCGCGGCCTGGTCCGCACGGGCCGTCAGCAGGCGCGGTCGACCGGCGGCGCCGGCGGGCAGCGGAAGCTGGCGGACCGGCTCGCCGGACTCCCCGCGGCGAAACAGGAGGCCCTGCTCCTCGACGTGGTGCGGGCACAGGCCGCGGTCGTGCTCGGCCACAGCGGGCCGGAGGGCGTCCGCCCGGACACCGCGTTCAACGAGGCCGGGTTCGACTCGCTCACCTCGGTGGAACTGCGCAACCGGCTCCGCGAGGCGACCGGTACGAAGCTCCCCGCCACGCTGGTCTTCGACCACCCGACCCCCCAGGCCCTCGCCCGCTTCCTGCGGGCCGAACTCGCCGTCGACGAGGCGACGCCCGCCGACGCGGCGCTGACCTCTCTCGCCGGTCTGGAGGCGGTCATCGAGTCCGCGGGCCCCGACGCCGAGGCCCGCGACCGGATCACCGCACGCCTGCGGGAGCTGCTGAGGGCGGCCGAGGCGGCGGGCGACACCGGCACCGGTCCGGCCGGGGCGGACGCGTCCGACGACGCGGACCTCGAGAACGCCAGCGACGAGGAGCTGTTCGCGCTCTTCGAGCGGCTCGACTGAAGCCGCGCCCGTGCGGGCCGGGCCGGGCCCACGAAGGACCCGGCCCGCACGACCCCGCACAGACGGTGCGGGAACCCACCCACGGCAATCGCAGACATCCACCACCTGGGGGTTGAATCAAGTGGCCGACGAGGCAGAACTCCGCGACTATCTCAAGCGGGCCATCGCCGACGCCCGCAGCGCCCGCAAGCGGCTGCGCGAGGTCCAGGACCAGGCGCGCGAGCCGATCGCCATCGTCTCCATGGCCTGCCGGTACCCGGGTGGTGTGTCCTCGCCGGATGAGCTGTGGAAGCTGGTCGTCGACGGCGTCGACGCCGTCTCGGACTTCCCCGACGACCGCGGCTGGGACCTGGAGGGCCTGTTCGACCCGGACCCGGACCACGCGGGCACCTCGTACGTCAGCCAGGGCGGCTTCCTGCGCGGGGCGGGCCTGTTCGACGCCGGGTTCTTCGGGATCTCGCCGCGTGAGGCCCTCGCCATGGACCCGCAGCAGCGGCTGCTCCTGGAGACCTCCTGGGAGGCGCTGGAGCGGGCCGGCCTCGACCCCCTCTCCCTCAAGGGCACCGACGTGGGCGTGTTCTCCGGCCTGTCCGGCCAGGGGTACGGCGCCGGTGCCGGCGTGGTGACCCCCGAGTCGGAGGGCTTCGCGGGCACGGGCGCGTCGACCAGCGTGGCCTCGGGCCGCGTCTCCTACGTCCTCGGCTTCGAGGGCCCGGCGGTGTCCCTCGACACGGCGTGCTCCTCGTCCCTGGTCGCCATCCACCTGGCGGCGCAGGCGCTGCGGCAGGGCGAGTGCTCCATGGCGCTCGCCGGCGGCGCGATGGTGATGTCGACGCCCGGCAACTTCGTGGCGTTCTCACGCCAGCGCGGCCTGGCCGCCGACGGCCGCTGCAAGGCGTTCGCGGACGGCGCCGACGGCATGGGCCTGGCCGAGGGTGTGGGCGTCGTGGTCCTGGAGCGCCTGTCGGTGGCCCGGGAACGCGGCCACCGGGTGCTCGCGGTCCTGCGCGGCAGTGCGGTCA
>NZ_JBEXTV010000121.1:0-6654 GCF_040628835.1 Streptomyces sp. NPDC006134
GACAGCGGGATGCGGGAGTGGCGCGAGAGGAAGCGCAGGTGCTCGCTCATCTCCGCCGGGCCCGTCGCGCAGTTCAGGCCGATCATGTCGATGCCCAGCGGTTCCAGCGCGGTCAGGGCCGCACCGATCTCCGAGCCCAGCAGCATCGTGCCGGTCGTCTCCACCGTCACCGACACGATCAGCGGCGCGTCCAGGCCGGCGGTCTCCAGGGCACGGCGGGCCCCGAGGACGGCGGCCTTGGTCTGCAGCAGATCCTGCGTCGTCTCCACCAGCAGCGCGTCCGCGCCGCCCGCGAGCAGACCCTCCGCGTTCCGCTGGTAGGCGTCACGCAGGGTCGTGTACGGGGCGTGGCCGAGCGTGGGCAGCTTGGTGCCGGGGCCCATGGAGCCCAGCACCCAGCGCGGGCGGCCGTCGCCGGCCGCGAACTCGTCGGCCACCTCGCGGGCCACCCGGGCACCGGCCTCGGACAGCTCGTACACGCGGTCGGCGATGTCGTACTCGCCGAGAGCCGCGAAGTTCGCGCCGAACGTGTTCGTCTCCACGCAGTCGACGCCGACGGCGTAGTACGCCTCGTGGACCGAGCGGACGATGTCCGGCCGCGTGACGTTGAGGATCTCGTTGCAGCCCTCGAGCTGCTGGAAGTCCTCCAGGGTCGGGTCCTGCGCCTGCAGCATGGTGCCCATCGCCCCGTCCGCCACCACCACCCGGGTGGCGAGTGCCTCCCTGAGGGTTCCGGGTGCCGCCGTCACGAGGCGTCGCCGCCCTCGTGTGCGCCGGCCGCCAGGTGGGGTGCGAGGTCCGCGGCGGCGTCGGCGCCGTACGCGGCCGTGAGGTTGGCGAGGAGCCGGTCGGGGGTGGCCTCGTACGACTGGGAGCCGACGGTGCGGATCGCCTCGGCCGCGAGCGCGCAGCCGAGCCGGGCCGCGGCCGTCGGGGCCAGTCCCCGGGCGGTGGCGGCGAGGAAACCGGCCCGGAACGCGTCACCGACACCGGTCGGGTCGGCGACCGGGACGCCGGGCACGGCGGGAACGCGCAGACGGGTGCCGTCGGCGCGGTCGGCGCGGACGCCGTTCTCGCCGAGCGTGACGAGCCAGGTGCCGACCCGGTCCAGCACCTCGCCGTGGGTCCAGCCGGTGCGTTCGAGCAGCAGGGCGGCCTCGTACTCGTTGGTGAAGAGCCAGCGGGCGCCGTCCACGAGGTCGCGCGCCTGCGCGCCGTCGAGGCGGGCGAGCTGCTGCGAGGGGTCGGCGGCGAACGGGAGGCCGAGCTCCCGGCACTGCCGGGTGCGGCGGAGCATCGCCTCGGGATCGTCGGGCGCGACCAGGACCAGGTCCGGCCGGGCGCCGGGGGCGTCCGGACCGTCCCCGACCAGGGCCGTCAGGTCGATGTCGCGCGCCTCGGCCATGGCGCCCGCGTAGAACACGGCGATCTGGTTGGCGTCCTGGTCGGTGGTGCACATGAACCGGGCGGTCTGCCGCTCGGCGGAGACCAGGACGCCGCCGGTGTCGACGCCGTGCTCCTTGAGCCACACCTCGTACGGCCCGAAGTCGGTGCCGACCGCGCCGATCAGGAGCGGCCTGAGGCCGAGGCTGCCGAGTCCGAAGGCGATGTTGGCGGCGACACCGCCGCGCCGTACTTCGAGGTCGTCGACGAGGAACGACAAGGACACATGGTCCAGTTGGCCGGGGATGAGCTGGTCCGCGAACCTGCCGGGGAACACCGTCAGATGGTCCGTGGCGATCGAGCCGGACACCGCGATACGCACGTGAGCACTCCCGTTGGGTGCGTGGGCCGGGGCTGGGGCCGTTCGGTCGGCCGGCCGGTCCGTGGCCGGCCGTCGGTCGGTGGAGGCGGGTCAGAGTCCGACCGCGGCCTTGAGCCGGTCGGCGCGGTCGGTCCGCTCCCAGGTGAAGTCGGGCAGTTCACGGCCGAAGTGGCCGTAGGCGGCGGTCTGGGAGTAGATCGGGCGGAGCAGGTCGAGGTCGCGGATGATGGCGGCCGGGCGCAGGTCGAAGACCTGGGAGATGGCCCGCTCGATGTCGGCCTGCGGGACGGCCGCGGTGCCGAAGGTCTCGACGAACAGGCCGACCGGCTCGGCCTTGCCGATGGCGTAGGCCACCTGGACCTCGCAGCGCTCCGCGAGCCCGGCGGCGACGACGTTCTTGGCGACCCACCGCATCGCGTACGCCGCCGAACGGTCCACCTTGGACGGGTCCTTGCCGGAGAAGGCGCCGCCGCCGTGGCGGGCCATGCCGCCGTAGGTGTCGATGATGATCTTGCGGCCGGTCAGGCCGGCGTCGCCCATCGGGCCGCCGATCTCGAACCGCCCGGTGGGGTTGACCAGGAGCCGGTGGCCCTCGGTCTCCAGCTTGATGCCGTCCTCCGCGAGCTCGTCGAGGACGTACTGCACGACGTGCTCCTGGATGTCCGGCGTGAGCAGCGAGCCCAGGTCGATGTCGCTCGCGTGCTGCGAGGAGACCACGACCGTGTCGAGCCGGACCGGGCGGCTGCCCAGGTACTCGATGGTGACCTGGGTCTTCCCGTCCGGGCGCAGGTAGGGCATGGTGCCGTCCCGGCGGACCTCGGTCAGGCGGCGCGAGAGGCGGTGGGCCAGCTCGACCGGCAGCGGCATCAGGTTCGGGGTCTCGTTGGTGGCGTAGCCGAACATCAGCCCCTGGTCGCCCGCGCCCTGCTGGTCGAGCTCGTCCTCGTCGCCCTCGACCCGGCTCTCGTACGCCGTGTCGACGCCCTGCGCGATGTCCGGGGACTGTGCGCCGATGGAGACCGAGACGCCGCAGGAGGCGCCGTCGAAGCCCTTCTGCGAGGAGTCGTAGCCGATCTCGAGGATCTTGTCGCGCACCAGGGTCGCGATGTCCGCGTACGCCGTGGTCGTGACCTCACCCGCCACATGCACCTGGCCGGTCGTGATGAGCGTCTCGACGGCGACGCGGGACGCCGGGTCCTCGCGCAGCAGCGCGTCGAGGACGGCGTCGCTGATCTGGTCGGCGATCTTGTCCGGATGGCCCTCGGTCACGGACTCCGAGGTGAACAGGCGGCGGGACATGGCTCTCCAGTTTCCTTGTAGGGGGGGTACGGGAGGTACGGCGGCCGGCCGGGACACGGCTGCGGGTGACGGTGTGTCAGGGGACGGGGGTGGTGGCCGCGCGCGAACGGGGAGGCCGGTGAGGAGGCCGCGAGGGGCACGGCCGGTGGCGTCGGTCCCGCTTCCGCCTGCCGGAGATCTCGGTCACCCCGGTCACCGCGGACGCGGCCGCGCCCGGCTCATCGGCCACTTTCGCGGGGGCGGCTCGCCTGCCGCTCGTGGCTCGTCGGAGTTCCCGTCGGGCCGCGGACGAGAGCCGGTGGGGTGCGGGCGGAGCGCGCCGCTGTCGCGAGCGGAGCACGCCACTGTCGCGGGGGGACGGCGGCTTCACGCCGCCACCTCCGCGTTGGCGTGGTCCCCGACGAAGAGCTGGTGCCGGGCGGCGGCGGAGCGGCCGATCCGGGCCCAGCGGCCGATGATCGAGCGGTCGAGGGCGGGGACGCCGTCGACGACGGCACCCTCCAGGAGGATCGAGTCGGCGACGGCGGCGTGCCGCAGGACGCAGTCGCGGCCGACGGAGACGTACGGCCCGATGGTGCAGTCGGTCACGGTGCTCCCGGCGGCGATCGCCAGCGGCCCCACCAGGTGGCTGCCGCGCACCCGGGCTCCCGGGCCGATCACGACCGGGCCGCTGAGGGTGCTGGCGGCGTCGACGTCCCCGTGCACGACGGGTCCGGTCAGCCGCCCGAGCAGTTCCCGGTTGCAGTCGAGCAGGTCCTCCGCCCTGCCGGTGTCCTTCCAGTAGCCGTCGTAGCGGTGGGCGCGCACCAGGGCGCCGCCGTCGGCGAGGCGCTGGATGGCGTCGGTGATCTCCAGTTCGCCGCGGGCGCTGGGGCGCAGCCCGGCGACCGCCCGGTGGATCCGGGAGGTGAAGAAGTAGACGCCGAGCACGGCGAGGTCACCGGCGGGCTCGGCCGGCTTCTCGACCAGGCGGTGCACCCGGCCGTCGGCACCCACCTCGGCCACCCCGTAGGCACGCGGATCGGCCACCGGCTGCACGAGGAGCAACGCGTCCGCGCGGTCGGCGGCGAATGCCTCGGCGGCCTCCGCGATGCCGTCCGCGAACACGTTGTCGGCCAGGTACATGACGAAGTCGTCGTCGCCGAGGAAGCCGGCCGCGAGCTGGACGCAGTGCGCGAGTCCCAGCGGGCGGTCCTGGTGCAGACAGGTGAGGTCGAGACCGAACGCGGAACCGTCACCGACCACCTGGGATATCTCGGCGGCGTGCGTGCCGACGATGACGGCCGCCTCGGTGATGCCCGCGTCGCGGATGTTCTCCAGGCAGTGGACGAGAACGGGCTTGTTGGCTACGGGCAGCAGTTGTTTGGCGGTCGAGTGGGTGAAGGGGCGCAGCCGCGACCCCGTCCCCCCTGACAGTATGAGCGCCTTCATGTTCCGCAAGCGTGCAGGTGGTTCCTCAAGGAGGGCTCGACGCGGCCCGGAGCGGGGCCGTCCGGGGTGCCGGGGGCCGCCGCCGCGGCCGGCGGGGGACCGGGCCGGGCCCGAGGGACCGGCCGGCCGCCGTCGACCGGTTCTCGAGCGGGCCCCCGGACCATGCCCGCATGGCCTCATGGAAGACCGCACGGCCTCCCGCCGTGGCACGGGACGTCTCCTTCGACCGGTGGCTGGACGAGCAGCGCCGCAGGCACCCCCACAGCGTGCGGCGCGTGCCGCTCGACGCGCTGCCGGGCTGGCGCTTCTGCCGGGACACCGGCGACCTGGTGCACTCCTCGGGCCGCTTCTTCTCCGTCTCCGGGCTGCGCGCCACCACCGACTTCGGCGCCGGGGGGCGGCGGCCGCGGAGCTGGACCCAGCCCGTCATCGTGCAGCCCGAGGTCGGGCTGCTCGGCATCCTGCTCAAGGAGTCCCGCGGCGAGGTGCACTGCCTGCTGCAGGCCAAGATGGAGCCGGGCAACGTCAACGGGCTGCAGCTCTCACCGACCGTGCAGGCCACCCGCAGCAACTTCACGGGGGTGCACCGGGGCCGCCCCGTGCCGTACACGGAGTACTTCACCGGGGACCGGAGTGGCGCCCGGGTGCTCGCCGACTCGCTCCAGTCCGAGCAGGGCTGGTGGTTCCTGCACAAGCGGAACCGCAACGTGGTCGTCATGACGGACGAGGACGTGCCCGCGCTCGACGGGTTCCGCTGGCTGTCGCTGCGCCGGGTCGGCGCGCTGCTCCGCCGCGACCACCTGGTGAACATGGACAGCCGCACGGTCCTGTCGACGCTGCCGCCGCGGCTGCTCGCGGACTCCGCCGGGCGGCCGGCCCCGGCGGGCGAGGACGACGCCCTGCACTCGTTCACCGAGGTGCTCTCGGCCTTGGCCGACGCCCGGTTCAGATACGAACTGACCCAGGAGCAGCTCCCGCTGCGGAAGGTGCTGGAGGACGCCGTCGGCCCGTGGCGGCGGACCCGGGACGGCATCGGGCGGGACGACGGCCGGTACTTCACGGTGCTCGGCGTGACCGTGGAGGCGCAGGCGCGTGAGGTGGCCCGCTGGGCCCAGCCGCTGCTCGCCCCGGTGGCGGGGCTCGCCGGGCTGCTCGTGCGGCGCGTCGACGGGGTGCCGCACGTGCTGCTGCGGGCCCGGGTGGAGGCGGGCACCCTGAACGTGGCCGAGTTCGGTCCCACGGTGCAGTGCTCGTCACGTCCCGCGCACGGAGAGGGCGGGCGCCGCCCCGAGTTCCTCGACCTGCTGCTCGCGCCGCGCGCCGGGCGGGTGCTGTTCGACACCGAGCAGTCCGAGGAGGGCGGGCGCTTCCACCACGCGCTGACCCGCAATCTGATCGTCGAGCCGGACGAGGGGGACCTGCGCGATCTGCCGGATCTGCCACCGGACTTCTGCTGGGTGTCGGTACCGCAGGCGCAGGCGCTGCTGCGGCACGGCAACTACCTCAATGTGCAGGCCCGGTCTCTGATGACGGCGCTGATGCTGGCGACCGGATGAGGCCGGCCGCGCCGGGGGGAGGGCGCGGGGGAGCCGCTCGGGCCCGTCGGGTCAGAGCGCTCCGTTGCGGGCCCGGTCGCGGCCGACGTGGGCGTGCACCCAGTCGGTGATCTCGCGCGTCGGGGTGCCGGGGGTGAACAGGGCGGCGACGCCGAGGCCGAGCAGCGGCGGGATGTCGGCCTCGGGGATGATGCCGCCGCCGAACACCGTGATGTCGGTGGCGTCCTCCTCCTTCAGGAACTCCATCACCTGCGCGAAGAGCGTGAGATGGGCGCCGGAGAGCACGGACAGGCCGATGCCGTCGACGTCCTCCTGGAGGGCGGTGTCGACGATCTGCCGCGGGGTCTGGTGGAGCCCCGTGTAGACGACCTCGATGCCCGCGTCGCGCAGGGCACGGGCGATGACCTTGGCGCCCCTGTCATGGCCGTCGAGGCCCGGCTTGGCCACGACCACACGTAGGTGATTCAACTCGGCTCCCGGCTCAGTAGGTGTCGGAGGGGTGTGGGTGCCCCACACCTCGCGCAGCGCGTTGCACACCTCGCCGACGGTGGCGCGGGCGCGCAGGGCGTCCTTCATGGGGTAGAGGACGTTGTCCTCACCCGC
>NZ_JBEXTV010000122.1:0-6417 GCF_040628835.1 Streptomyces sp. NPDC006134
ATCGACGCCCAGGCCCCGGCGATCCCCTTCTACTCCACCGTCACCGGCTCCTGGATCGAGGACGCCGGCGTGCTCGACGGCGGTTACTGGTACCGCAACCTGCGCGGCCAGGTCGGGTTCGGCCCGGCCGTGGCCGAGCTGCTGCGCCAGGGGTACGGCGTCTTCGTCGAGGTCAGCGCCCACCCGGTCCTGGTCCAGCCGGTCAACGAGACGGTGTACGACGCCGGCGGCGACGCGGACGCGCTGGTGACCGGTTCGCTGCGGCGCGGCGACGGCGGTCTGCGCCGGCTCCTGGCCTCCGCAGCCGAACTGTTCGTCCGCGGCGTCCCCGTGGACTGGGCCCGGGCTCTGCCCGCCGGCACCGCACCGGCGCGCGTCGGTCTGCCCACGTACGCCTTCGACCGCCGGCGCTACTGGCTGACGGAGGCGGAAGCGGCCGGTGACGGCGCCGAGGCCGCCGACGGCGTGGACTCCGACTTCTGGCGGGCGGTCGAGCACGCCGACCTGGACTCGCTCGCCGAACTCCTGGAGACGGCGTCGGCCGACGAGCGCGGCGCGCTCGGCACCGTCGTGCCCGTTCTCGCCCAGTGGCGCGGCCGGCGGCGCGAGGAGTCGACCGCCGGGAAGCTGCGTTACCACGTCACCTGGCAGCCGCTGGGACGCGAAGCGGCCGGTGCGCCGGGCGGGCGCTGGCTGGTCGTCGTGCCGTCCGGGCGTGCGGAGGACACCGCGATCGACGCGCTCCTCGAGGAGCTGGGCGGTCAGGGGCTCGGCATGGTCCGGCTCGAGGTCGGCGAGGGGGACCGGACCCGCGAACGGCTCGCCGAGCGGGTGACCGGCGTGCTCACCGAGCACGACGTGAGCGGGGTGCTGTCGCTGCTCGCCCTGGACGGGCGGACGGCGGGCGGCCCCCAGGACCCGCTCGCGGTCACGGCGTCCACGCTCGCGCTGGTGCAGGCCCTGGCGGACAGCGGGGTCACCCAGCCGCTGTGGTGCCTGACCCGGGGCGCGGTGAACATCGGTATCCACGACACCCTCACCTCGCCCGCCCAGGCGGCGCTGTGGGGCCTCGGCCGGGCGGTCGCCCTCGAACGTCCCGACCGCTGGGGCGGGCTGGTCGACCTGCCCGCCAGGACGGACGCGCGCACGGCCCGGTACCTGCTCGGTGTGCTGGGCGGCGCCGACGGCGAGGACCAGCTCGCGGTCCGGCGGTCGGGCGTCTACGGCCGCCGCCTGGCCCGCAAGCCGCTGCCGGAGGCGCCGGCCGCCGACGGCCGCTGGCAGCCCCGGGGCACCGTCCTGGTGACCGGCGGCGCCGAGGGCCTCGGCCGGCACGTCGCGGTGTGGCTCGCGCAGGCCGGCGCCGACCGGCTCGTGATCACCACCACCGCGCACGCGCCCGCCGGGGCGGTGGCGGAGCTGCGGACCGAGCTGACCGGACTGGATGTCCGTACGGCGGTGGAGTCCTGCGCGGACGCGGACCGGGAGGCGATCACGCGCCTGGTGGCGGGGGACGAACACCCGCTCACCGCCGTGGTGCACGCCGCCGACATCACGCGGACCGGCTCCGTCGACGACACCTCACCGGCCGACCTCGCCGAGGTGTTCACGGCCAAGGTGGACAACGCCCTGTGGCTGGACGAGCAGTTCCACGACACGCCGCTGGACGCGTTCGTGGTGTTCTCCTCGATCGCCGGTGTGTGGGGCGGTGGTGGCCAGGGCCCGTCCGGAGCGGCCAACGCCGTCCTGGACGCCCTCGTCGAGTGGCGCCGCGCCCGGGGCCTGAGGGCGACGTCGCTCGCCTGGGGCGCGCTCGACCGGATCGGCGTGGGCATGGACGCAGCGGCACTCGCCCAGCTCCGCCGCCGCGGTGTGCTGCCCATGGCGCCGGACCTGGCGGTGACCGCGATGGTGCAGGCGGTGCGGGGCAACGAGAAGACCGTGGCCGTGGCCGACATGGACTGGGCCGCCTTCGTCCCGGCGTTCACCTCCGTCCGTACCAGCCCGCTCCTCGCCGGCCTGCCCGAGGCGCAGGCCGTGCTCCGGGCGGCGCAGCGCGACAGCGAGAACAGCGACGCCGCCGCGTCCCTCGCGGACTCCCTGCGGGGAGTGACGGACACCGAGCAGAACCGGATCCTGCTGCGCCTGGTGCGCAGCCACGCCTCGACGGTCCTCGGCCACGGCGGCGCGGAGGGCATCGGCCCGCGCCAGGCGTTCCAGGAGGTCGGCTTCGACTCGCTGGCCGCCGTGAACCTGCGCAACAGCCTGGGCGCGGCCACCGGACTGCGGCTGCCCGCGACGCTGGTCTTCGACTATCCCACTCCGGAGGCGCTGGTCGGGTATCTGCGCTCCGAGCTGCTCCGGGAGGACGACGAGGGACCGGACGCGCGCGAGGACGACCTCAGGCGGGTCCTGGCCTCCGTGCCGCTCGCCCGCTTCGAGGAAGCCGGTGTGCTGGAAACCCTGCTCGGCCTCGCCGGCGACGGCGGCACGGGCGGCGACGACGAGGACCCGGACGCGCCGGCCGCCGGGGCGCGGGCGGCCGCCGGCGCCGAGGAACTGATCGACGCGATGGACGTTGCCGACCTGGTGCAACGGGCCCTGGGCAAGACGAGCTGACCACTGATGGAACGAATCGTGGAGGATGGTTATGTCCGCGCCGGACGAGCAGGTCGTTGAGGCACTGCGGGCCTCGCTGAAGGAGAACGCCAGGCTTCAGCAGGAGAACAGCGAACTCGCGGCCGCGGCCACCGAGCCCATCGCGATCGTCTCCATGGCCTGCCGGTACGCCGGCGGCATCAGCAGCCCCGAGGACCTGTGGCGGGTGGTGTCCGAGGGCACCGACGTCTACACCTCCTTCCCCGAGGACCGGGGCTGGGACCTCGAGGGCCTCTACCACCCGGACCCCGACAACCCCGGTACGACGTACGTGCGCGAGGGCGCCTTCCTGCAGCAGGCGGGCGAGTTCGACGCGCCGTTCTTCGGGATCTCGCCGCGCGAGGCGCTGGCCATGGACCCGCAGCAACGGCAGCTCCTCGAAGTGTCCTGGGAGGCCCTGGAACGCGCCGGCATCGACCCGCACTCGGTGCGCGGCACCGACGTCGGCGTGTTCGCCGGCATGGTGCACCAGGACTACGCCCCCGACCTGAGCGGCCACGAGGACTTCCTCAGCCTGGAGCGCGCCCTCGGCACCGCGGGCGGCGTCGCCTCCGGCCGCGTCGCCTACACCCTCGGACTCGAGGGCCCCGCGGTCACCGTCGACACCATGTGCTCCTCCTCGCTGGTGGCGCTGCACCTGGCCGCGCAGGCACTGCGCCGCGGCGAGTGCTCGATGGCGCTCGTGGGCGGCTCCACGGTGATGGCGACGCCGGGCGGGTTCGTCGGCTTCGCACGGCAGCGGGCCCTCGCCTTCGACGGCCGCTGCAAGTCGTACGCCGCCGGGGCCGATGGCTCCGGCTGGGCCGAGGGCGTCGGCGTGCTGCTGGTGGAGCGGCTGTCGGTGGCGCGGGAGCGCGGCCACCGGGTCCTCGCGGTGATCCGCGGCAGCGCCGTCAACCAGGACGGCGCGTCCAACGGCCTGACCGCCCCCAACGGCCCCGCCCAGCAGCGCGTCATCCGCAAGGCCCTGGCCAGTGCCGGCCTCTCCCCGGCCGACGTGGACGCGGTGGAGGGCCACGGCACCGGCACCGTCCTCGGCGACCCGATCGAGGCACAGGCGCTGCTCGCCACGTACGGACAGGGCCGGGACCCGCAGAAGCCGCTCTACCTCGGTTCGGTGAAGTCGGTCATCGGGCACACGCAGGCCGCGTCCGGCGTGGCCGGCGTCATCAAGACCGTGCAGGCGCTGCGGCACGGCGTGCTGCCCAGGACCCTGCACGTGGACGCGCCGACGCCGCAGGTGGACTGGTCGGCGGGTGCGGTGGAACTGCTGACGGAGGCGCGGGAGTGGCCGCGTGACGGCCGCCCGCGCCGGGCCGGTGTCTCCTCGTTCGGCGCGAGCGGGACGAACGCGCACCTGATCCTGGAGGAGGCGCCCGAGGAGGCGCAGGAGTCCGGCGCGGACGAGGCGGCGCCGGGTGGTGTGGTGCCGCTGGTGGTGTCGGCGGGCACCGCCGCGTCCCTGGCCGCCCAGGCCGAGCGGCTCGCGGCCTTCGTCGAGGGCGCCGACGGGGTGTCGCCGACGCAGGTCGCCGGCGCACTGGCCACGGGCCGCGCGGTCCTCGCCGAGCGCGCGGTGGTCGTGGCCGGCTCGGACGAGGAGGCACTGGCCGGGCTGCGAGCGCTCGCCCGGGGCGAGAGCGCGCCCGGCGTGGTCTCCGGCGCGGGGACGCCAGGCAAGGTCGTGTGGGTCTTTCCCGGCCAGGGCTCCCAATGGATCGGAATGGGCCGGGAGCTGCTCGACTCCTCACCGGTCTTCGCCGAGCGGATCGCCGAGTGCGCGACCGCGCTCGAGCGGTGGGTGGACTGGTCGCTCACCGACGTCCTGCGCGGTGAGGCGGATGCCGGACTGCTGGAACGGGTGGACGTGGTGCAGCCCGCCGGCTTCGCCGTGATGGTCGGCCTGGCCGCCGTCTGGGCGTCCGTGGGCGTCGAGCCCGACGCGGTGCTCGGCCACTCCCAGGGCGAGATCGCGGCCGCGTGCGTGTCCGGCGCCCTGTCCCTCGACGACGCGGCCCGCGTGGTCGCGCTGCGCAGCCAGCTCATCGCCTCCGAGCTGGCCGGGCGCGGCGGCATGGCGTCCGTGGCGTTGACCGAGGACGAGGCCGTCGCGCGCCTGGCGCGCTGGGCGGACCGCGTCGAGGTCGCGGCCGTCAACGGCCCGGCCTCCGTGGTGATCGCCGGTGACGCGCGCGCCCTGGACGAGGCCCTGGACACCCTGGAGGACCAAGGCGTACGGGTGCGCCGCATCGCCGTGGACTACGCCTCGCACTCGCGCCACGTGCAGCAGCTCCGCGACTCCCTCGCCGACGCGCTCACCGGTGTCGACGCCCAGGCGCCGGCGATCCCCTTCTACTCGACCGTGACGAGCGGCTGGGTGCAGGACGCCGGCGTCCTGGACGGCGGCTACTGGTACCGGAACCTGCGCGGCCAGGTGAAGTTCGGCCCCGCCGTCGCCGAACTGATCGAGCAGGGGCACGGCGTCTTCGTCGAGGTCAGCGCCCACCCGGTCCTCGTCCAGCCCATCACGGAGACCGCGTACGCGGCCGAGGGCGACGCGGACGTGGTGGCGACCGGCTCCCTGCGCCGCCGGGAGGGCGGCCTGCGGCGGCTGTTCACCTCGATGGCGGAGCTGTTCGTGCGCGGCGTGCCCGTGGACTGGGCGGCGGCCCTTCCCGCCGGAGCCGCTTCCGCGCGCGTGGACCTGCCGACGTACGCCTTCGACCGACAGCACTACTGGCTGCGGATGGACGGCTCGGCCACCGACTCGGCGTCGCTGGGACTGGCCGGCACCGACCACCCGCTCCTCGGCGCCGTGGTCCGGCTGCCGCAGTCCGACGGCCTGGTCCTCACCTCCCGCCTGTCCCTCCAGTCGCATCCCTGGCTCGCCGGGCACGCGATCGGCGGTGTCGTCATCGTCCCCGGCACGGCCTACGTCGACCTCGCCGTCCGCGCCGGCGACGAGTTCGGCTACGGCGTCCTGGAAGAGCTCGTGATCGAGGCGCCGCTGGTACTGCCCGAGCGCGGCGGCGTGCGCGTCCAGGTCGCGGTGAGCGGACCGGACGCGACCGGCCGGCGCAGCGTCGACGTCTACTCGCTGCGCGAGGACGCCGCCGACGAGGGCGGCACGGACGGGTGGACCCGGCACGCCACCGGCCTCCTGTCGGCCGCGCCGAAGTCCCCCGGGACCCAGGCCGACTTCACCGCGTGGCCGCCGCCCGGCGCCCGACCGGTCGACGTGGAGAACTTCTACGGCGACCTGGCCGGACGCGGCTACGCCTACGGCCCGGCGTTCCAGGGCATGCGGACGGTGTGGCGGCGCGGCGAGGAGGTGTTCGCCGAGGTCGCCCTGCCCGAGGAACAGCGCGAGGAGGCCGGCAGGTACGGCATCCACCCGGCGCTGCTCGACGCCGCCCTGCACACCAACGCCTTCGCCGACCCGGACGACGACCGCAAGGTGCTGCCGTTCGCGTGGAACGGCCTCGTGCTGCACGCCGCGGGCGCCTCGGCACTGCGGGTGCGCGTCGCGCCGTGCGGCCCGGACGCGCTGTCGTTCCAGGCCGCCGACGAGACCGGCGCCCTGGTGCTCACGATGGACTCGCTGGTGTCCCTGCCGGTCTCCGCCGACCAGCTCGACGCCGCGGCGGCGGACGGGAGCCGCGACGCGCTGTTCGGGGTGGAGTGGACCGGGTTGCCGTCGGGCCGGGGGCCGGTGGCGGTGCCGTCGTGGGTGCCGGTGGCCGCGGCCGAGGACATCAC
>NZ_JBEXTV010000123.1:0-6165 GCF_040628835.1 Streptomyces sp. NPDC006134
GTACTGCAGGGGGGACCCTGTGGGAGAGTAGGACGCCGCCGAACAATTATTCCGGGGAACCCCGCATCGTATGATGCGGGGTTTTCCGCATTTCTATGTTCTTGCGTTTCTGCGTTGTTCTTCGTCGTCTAGTGTCGCTCCATGCGCTATGACCTCGTCATCTTCGACAACGACGGCGTCCTCGTGGACAGTGAGCCGATCTCGAACCGGCTTCTGGCCGCGTATCTCACCGAGCTCGGGCATCCGACCTCCTACGACGACTCCCTCCGTGACTTCATGGGGGCCGCGATGCACCGGGTCCACGACCTCATCCAGGAGCGCACGGGGCGCCGGCTGCCCGAGGACTTCGACGACGTCTTCCACAGCCGTGTCTTCGCGGCCTTCCAGCAGGACCTGGAACCGGTGGAAGGGGCCGTCGGCGTGTTGGAGAAGCTGGTCGCGGACGGAGTGCAGTACTGCGTGGCCTCCTCCGGAAGTCACGAGCGGATCCGGGTGGGGCACCGGAAGACCGGGCTGGACCGTTGGTTCGACGACCGGCGGATCTTCAGCTCGGAGGACGTGGGACGGGGCAAGCCCGCGCCGGACCTGTTTCTGTACGCGGCCGAGCGTATGGGGGTCGCTCCGGAGCGGTGTGTCGTGATCGAGGACAGTCCGCTCGGCGTGCAGGCGGCCGTCGCGGCCGGGATGGACGTCTACGGGTTCACCGCGATGACGCCGGCCGGGAAACTGGCGGGTGCCACCCGTCTCTTCTCCCGCATGCCGGAGCTGATCGGTCTGTTGTCCGGAGCCACGCACGGGTAGGCCGTACGGGCAGGCCGTACGGGCAGGCCGTACGGACAGGTCATACGAGTAGGCCGTACGGGTAGCACGGGCCCCGCGCTCGTCGGTGAACCGGGCCGATACGGTGGCGGGCATGAGCGGCCGCGCACAGCTGATGTGGGACGAGGCAGTAACGGGCTACGACTTCGGCCCGGACCACCCGATGGATCCGGTCCGGCTCGCCCTGACCCGTCGCCTGGTCGGCGCCTTCGGGCTCGACCGGGAGGCGGAGGTGGTCGCGGCGAAGGCGGCCGGTGAGTCGACGCTGCGGCTGGTCCACCGGCAGGACTACATCGAGGCCGTGAAGGCGGCGTCCGCGGACCCGGGGGCGGCGGACCAGTCGTACGGACTGGGGACGCTGGACGATCCGGCCTTCGCGGGGATGCACGAGGTGTCCGCGCTGATCGCGGGGCAGTCGGTGGGAGCGGCCGAGGCCGTGTGGCGCGGGGAGGCGCTGCACGCGGTGAACTTCGCGGGCGGGCTGCACCACGCGATGCCCGCGGCGGCGTCGGGCTTCTGCATCTACAACGACGCGGCGCTGGCGATCGCACGGCTGCTGGAACTGGGCGCCGAACGGGTCGCGTACGTGGACGTCGACGTGCATCACGGGGACGGGGTGCAGGCGGCGTTCTGGGAGGACCCGCGCGTGCTGACGATCTCGCTGCACGAGCATCCGCGGACCCTGTTCCCGCAGACCGGGTGGCCGGAGGAGACCGGCGCCGACTGCGCGGAGGGCTCGGCCGTGAACGTCGCGCTGCCGGCGGGGACCGGGGACGCGGGATGGCTGCGGGCGTTCCACGCGGTGGTGCCGGAGCTGGTGGCGGAGTTCCGGCCGCAGGTGCTGGTGACGCAGCACGGGGCCGACACCCACTTCGAGGACCCGCTCGCGCACCTGGCGGTGTCGCTGGACGCGCAACGGGCGGTGCAGGCGGCCTGCCACGAGCTGGCGCACGAGTACGCCGAGGGGCGCTGGGTCGCGCTGGGCGGGGGCGGGTACGCGGTGGTCGACGTCGTACCGCGGTCGTGGACGCACCTGGTGGGGATCGCGGCGGGCCGTCCGGTGGCGCCGGAGTCGGTGATCCCGGAAGGGTGGCGGCGGGACGTCTTCGCCCGGACGCGGCAGCCGGCGCCGGCGCGGATGACGGACGGGCGCTGGCCGGTGGAGTGGGCCGGCTGGGAGGCCGGGTACGACCCCGCGGACCGGTTGGACCAGGCGGTACTGGCGGCGCGGCGGGCGGTGTTCCCGCTGCGGGGCCTGCTGGCCTGAGCCGGCGTTAGGCCGACCGTGCGGTGTTTCCCCGTTCTCCGTACAGTCCCGGTCTTCGTCCACCACCATCGCTCCGTGCTGACCTCCGCGGCCCTCCGCACCCATCTGCTGGCCACCCGGCTCGCGGGTGTCGTGGCCACGTCCCGGGAGCGGAGCCTGCGCAGCTACCGGCTGTTCGCCGCCCGGGACCCCCGGGCGCTGATGGGCCTCGATCCCGAGGGCGCCTGGCGGCAGCCGGACCTGCTGGCGTTGATGGCGGAGAAGTGTGGGGTATCGGACGATCCGCAGCACACTTCAGGACAGGATGTGATCGATCCGGAGCGCACTCTGGTCGCTCTGGACGCCTTCGCCGAGCGGCTGAGGGTGGCCGCCCGACGTGGGGTACCCGTCCTCCTCGGCACCGGGCACCCGCATCGGTTGCTCGGTTTCTACGCCGCTCTGGCAGACGCCCTGTCGGCGGCGGGATGTACCGTCCTCACCCCGGCGCAGGGTCGCTGTGTCGACATAACGACCCGGTTCGGCCTACGCACGTACAACCTCGACTACGTACGAGGAGTCGCGTTGATGCGAGAACCGGGCGTTTTCCGCCCCGGTTGTGAGCCCGGCGCACACACGCATTCGCCCCTCCCTGTTCGTACCGCCCTGGCCGCGGCCGCCGAGGCCGGCGGGCCCCTTCCCGGGCTTGTGATCGGAGACCACGGCTGGGTCTGCGGAGCAGGTCAGCTGGGGTTCGAGGCCATCGGGCTGGCCGATACGGACGACCCCGCGCTCTTCGTCGGTCAGGCAGAGGGGACCGTGTCCGTCGTCGTTCCACTTGATGACGCTGTGCGGTCTGATTACTACCGACCGCTTACCCGCTACGTACTCAATCGAGCGTGTCTGTCCCAGTAGGCCGCCGATGGGTGCACCTCTTCCCCACTCGCATCACCCGCCCCTAGTCTGGGGAGTGAGCACGCAGCGACGAAGAGTCACCGGAAGGGGAAGCCGGTGGCCGTCGAGTGCGGAAGGTGCAGGTGTGTCATGGCTGCAGCTGGCGAGAGGCCTCTGAACGAGGTCCAGTTCCTTACCGTGGCGGAAGTCGCCTCGGTGATGCGAGTGTCGAAGATGACCGTGTACCGGCTGGTGCACAGTGGTCATCTGCCCGCGATCCGGGTGGGGCGGTCCTTCCGCGTCCCCGAGCAAGCGGTTCACGAGTACCTCCGCGAGAGCTATGTGGGGGTGGAAACGGCCTGACGGCGATCGGGGGGAGGTCCTCAAGGGCTGTTCGGATCTTCTCCCGACCCCCTCGATTACGAGCTCGGCGCGCGGCCGGGTAGGCTAACCCCTCGAAGGTCGTATGGGCCCATGGCGCCCAACAACCGAGTGATGAGAAGTGAGCGAGGGTAGTCGTGGGCTCTGTTATCAAGAAGCGGCGCAAGCGGATGGCCAAGAAGAAGCACCGCAAGCTGCTCAAGCGCACGCGCGTCCAGCGTCGCAACAAGAAGTAAGCGACACCGCGACAGCGTGTCCCGTGGCCCCCCACCGCATCCGGTGGGGGGCCACGGTCATGTGGGCGGGGATCGCCGGTGCTGCCGGGCCGCCAGGGCTGTCCGGGGGTACGGGCGCGATTTCTCGTCACGTCGCGCATCGGGTGACCACCGCGGCGCGACACCGACCCGCTAAGTTGGCCCGCGGGCGGGGAACGCGACAGGGTACGGGCAGGAACACGCAGGAACACGCAAGAGCAGGAACACGAGGGACACGGCGAGGGCGGAAGGAAGGCTCTGATCTTGGGCAAGGTCGTGCTCGTCACCGGAGTCGCCCGTCAGCTGGGCGGCCGGTTCGTCCGGCGGATCCAGCGTGACCCGGAGGTGGACCGGGTCGTCGCCGTGGACGCGGTCCCGCCCGGGCACCACCTGGGCGGCGCCGACTTCGTCCAGGCCGACATCCGGCAGCCGACCATCGCCCGCGTCCTCGCCGAGGCGGGCGCCGACACGGTCGTCCACCTGGACGTCACGGGCACGCCACTGGGCGGCGGCAGCCGGGCGTCGGTCAAGGAGACCAACGTCATCGGCACCATGCAGCTGCTGGGCGCCTGCCAGAAGTCCCCGGCCGTGAAGCGGCTCGTGGTCAAGTCCAGTACGAACGTCTACGGGTCCGCCCCGCGCGATCCGGCCGTCTTCACCGAGACCACCCCGCCCAAGTCGCTGCCCAGCGGTGGCTTCGCCAAGGACGCGGTGGAGGTCGAGGGGTACGTACGGGGCTTCGCGCGCCGCCGGCCCGACGTGGCCGTGTGCGTGCTGCGGTTCGCCAACATCCTCGGCCCGACCGTCGACACGCCGCTCGCCTCGTACTTCTCGCTGCCGGTGCTGCCGACCGTGTTCGGCTACGACCCGCGGCTGCAGTTCGTGCACGAGGACGACGTGATCGAGGTGCTGCGGACCGCCTCGCACGAGCCGGCGCGGGGCACCCTCAACAGCGGCACCTTCAACATCGCCGGCGACGGCGTCCTGCTGCTCTCCCAGTGCTCCCGGCGGCTGGGCCGGCCCACCGTGCCGCTGCTGCTCCCGGCGGTCACCTGGGCGGGCTCCCTGGTGCGTACGCTGGGAATGACGGACTTCTCTCCCGAACAGATCCGGCTGCTCACCCACGGCCGGGTCGTGGACACCACCCAGATGCGCGAGACGCTGGGTTTCCGGCCGAAGTACACGACCGCTCAGACGTTCGCGGACTTCGCCCGCAGCCGGGGACCCGGCCTGCTGCCGCCGGAGGCCCTCGCGGGGGCCGTCGACCGGATCGCGGCGCTGTCCGCGCGGGGCAGCGGCCACTTCCCGACGCAGAGCGCCGACTGAGGAGCGCAGCAACGATGGCGGACGCCAAGGTCATTCCGTTCGACGACGACCGGTCCCGTGGGAACGGCGCGGCGCAGCGCCCGTCGCGGCGCCGCGGCGCGGGAAGCCGGCGCAAGGGCGCCGAGACGGCGCCGGCGGGGGAGGTCCAGCCCCTGCCCACCCGGGGGACCACGCGGGACGGCGTCCCGGCCGGGGACGTGCGTGCGCAGGAGCCGCCCGGACCGCCGCAGGAGGGCGACGGCGGCGGCCTGGAGCGGCGTGTCGCGAGCGGCCTGGCTTTCCTGCGGCGCCGCCTCACCGGCGACTACGAGGTCGACGACTTCGGCTACGACGCCGAGCTCACCGACCAGGTGCTGATGTCCCTGCTGCGGCCGGTGTACGAGAAGTACTTCCGGGTCGAGGTGAAGGGCGTGGAGAACATCCCGTCCCAGGGCGGTGCGTTGATCGTCGCCAACCACTCCGGGACGCTTCCGCTGGACGGCCTGATGATGCAGGTCGCCGTCCACGACCACCATCCGGCCGACCGCCATCTGCGGCTGCTCGCGGCGGACCTGGTGTTCGTCCTGCCGGTCGTCAACGAACTCGCCCGCAAGCTCGGCCACACCCTGGCCTGCACGGAGGACGCCGAACGCCTCCTCGGTCAGGGCGAGCTGGTCGGGGTCATGCCGGAGGGCTTCAAGGGCATCGGCAAGCCCTTCAGCGAGCGCTACAAGCTGCAGCGGTTCGGCCGGGGCGGGTTCGTCTCCACGGCACTCCGGCAGGGGGTGCCGATCGTGCCGTGCTCGATCGTCGGGGCCGAGGAGATCTACCCGATGATCGGCAACGCCAAGACGCTGGCCCGGCTGCTGGGTTTCCCGTACTTCCCGCTCACGCCGACCTTCCCGTGGCTGGGCCCGCTGGGCGCGGTCCCACTGCCCACCAAGTGGACCATCCAGTTCGGCGAGCCGATCCCGACGGACGGTCATCCGCCGGAGGCGGCGGAGGACCCGATGCTGATGTTCAACCTGACCGACCAGGTCAGGGAGCAGATCCAGCACACGCTGTACAAGCTGCTGGTGCAGCGCCGGTCCGTCTTCTTCTGACGTCTTCCGACGTCTTCCTGGCCGTCTCCCCGGCCTCCTGCCGGTGCCGCGGCCGGTACGCCGACGGGGGCGCCCCCTGGAGAGAGGGGCGCCCCCCGCGGGCGTCCCCGGCCCCGGGGGGCGGCGGGGTGGGGGGCGGCGGTGGCCCGGCCGGGGCGGGGGCCCG
>NZ_JBEXTV010000124.1:0-6065 GCF_040628835.1 Streptomyces sp. NPDC006134
CCTGCCGCAGGTCGCCGTCTTCGACACCGCCTTCCACACGACGATGCCGGAGTCGGCCGCCCGCTATGCCATCGACGCCACCTCCTGTTGTCCGTCCGGCCGGACGGGTTTGGCTCCGTCGGTGCCGGTGAACAGGGGCCGACGGGCGGGCTGTCCGGCGGCCGGGGCGGTCTGGTGGCGGCCGTCGTCGGGGGCGGGCTGCGCCGGCGGGTGCGGCGGGTGCGGCGGGTGCGGCGGGTGCGGCGGGAGCCGGGTGAGGGGTGTGGTGTCCGGGCCGGTGCGGGTCGGCCGGACGTGCGAGTCGTGGCCGAGGGGGTGCTGGGCTGCGAATTTTGTTGGGGTGCGGATGGTGAGGGTGACGCGTGCGGTGGTGGTGAGCTCGGCGGTGTTCTGCGCCGCGGAGCTGCCCGTCCCGGCCGCGGCCGCCCGGCGGCCGGTGGACGGGGCCGGGCCGTGGTGGCCGGCGGTGTGCGGGATCTGCCCGGTGAACGGCTCCAGCCCGGGCGGCGCCGGCCGGTGCAGGCGCCCGGACGTTCCGGTGGCCGTCACGGCGGCCCGCGTGGACGGCCGGTGACTGCTCTCCGGTTCCGCCTCGAAGCCGCCGCCGGTGCGGCGGACCGCGCTGGCGTGGCAGCCGGTGCGGATGCCGGTGTCCAGGCGGTCGGCGCAGGCGGTGAGGTGGGTGGCGGCCTCGTCGCGGTGCGTGTGGCGGTGGCGGCGGCGCCGGGGAACGGGATCCGGGGCAGGGGGGTGTACCGGGCGGGCGAGAACAGCGTGAGGCTGTCGCGGTGACGCGGCCACGGCCCGGCCGACCGGTCGGACGCCTCCCGTGCCGCCGGCCGCAGCCCTCGGTGCGGCAGCGCGCGAGCGGTCGCGGGACCGGTCTGGTCGCCACCGGTCATGGCGGTGCCGACGTGCACGATCGGCAATCCCCCTGATTTCGATCCATGTCTATGTTGACTCCTGTCAATACAGGTGCCATGCTGGGCCGCACAAGCCATCGACAGATGTCGAAATATGCGAGGAGTCGCCGTGAACGCGCCCGACACCACCGAGCCGCCCGTCGTCGTGATCGGGGCCGGACCCATCGGTCTGGCCGCCGCCGCCCATCTGGTCGACCAGGGCATCGAGCCCCTGGTCCTGGAAGCCGGTCAGAGGGCTGGTGCCGCGGTGCGCGAGTGGGCGCACGTGCGCCTGTTCTCCACCTGGGGCGAGGTCGTCGACCCGGCCGCCGAGAAGCTCCTCGCCCCCACCGGCTGGACCCGGCCCGACCCGGCCACCTACCCCTCCGGCGGCGACTGGGCCGGCCTCTACCTGCAGCCCCTCGCCGACGTCCTGGGCGAGCGCGTCCGCTTCGGCGCGCGTGTCACCGGCGTCTCCCGGGCCGGCCGGGACCGGATCGTGGACGCCGACCGCGAGCGGCAGCCGTTCGTCGTGCACGTCGCTCATGCCGACGGCCGTGAGGAGCGCCTCCTGGCCCGTGCCGTCATCGACGCCTCCGGCACCTGGTCCACGCCCAGCCCGGCCGGCGGCAGCGGACTGCCCGCTCTCGGGGAGAAGGCCGCCGCGGACCGGATCACCTACCGCGTCCCGGACCTTGAGGACCCCGCAGTACGCTCCCGGTACACGGGCAAGCGCACCGCCGTCGTCGGCTCCGGCGCCTCCGCCTTCACCGCCCTCGCCCACCTCGCCGACCTCGCCAAGTCCGACGACGGTGCGGGCACGAAGGGCGTGTGGATCGTGCGCCGGGGCATTTCGGGCTCCACCTTCGGCGGCGGCGAAGCCGACCGGCTCCCGGCGCGCGGCGCCCTGGGCCTGGCGGCGAAGGCCGCCGTCGACGAGGGATATGCGGACGCGGTCACCGGCTTCCGTACCGAGGCGATCGAGCGGGCGGACGACGGCCGTCTGGTCCTGGTCGGCGAGGACGGGCGCCGCCTGGACCCGGTCGACGAGGTGATCGTCCTGACCGGCTTCCGTCCCGACCTGTCCTTCCTCGGCGAGCTGCGCCTGGGCCTCGACGAGCGCCTCCAGGCGCCCGTCGCACTCGCTCCGCTGATCGACCCCAACCAGCACTCCTGCGGCACCGTCTACCCGCACGGCCATCGCGAGCTCTCCCATCCGGAGCAGAGCGTGTACCTGGTCGGAACGAAGTCCTACGGCCGTGCCCCCACGTTCCTGGCCATGACCGGCTACGAACAGGTCCGCTCCGTCGCCGCCGCGATCGCCGGCGACCTCGAGGCCGCCGGCCGTGTCGAACTCACCCTGCCCGAGACCGGAGTCTGCGGCGGCGCCGGCCTGTTCGACGTCCCCGACGCCCGGGAGGCTGACGGTGGTGGCTGCTGCGCGCCCGCACCACAGCTCGTCCGGCTCGCCGCCCCCGCCTCCGACGAGGCCGGGGCGGGAGCCGGGCAGGCCCCGGCGGGCGGCTGCTGCGGCGTGTGACCGGCCTGGGGACCTCCACGCGCGGGACCGCGACCGGAACAGGGGACCGGTTGCGGCCCCGCGCCGCCCTGCCCGCCCTGCCCGCCCTCTGCGCCACGCAGATCACCGGTCGGGGCATCGCCTGCTGCGCCTTCCCCGTCCCCGACGCCCGGTCCACCGCCGTGACCGGCTGGCCGGCCGAGGCGACCACCGCGGTGTTCTCCCTCGCTCTCGTCGTCTCCGCCCTCGCCGGGGGACGCGCCGGATGCGTTCTCGGCCGGTGCGGCCCCCGCGCCGTCATGACCGCCGGCTCCGTGCCCGGCGTCATCAGCCTGCTGACCGTGGCCGCAGCCCCGGGCCTGCCGGCGCTCGCCGAACGGTACGGTGCCGACCTCGAACTGCCGTGGAGGGAGCTGCCCGAGGCGTTCCGGCACGCCGTCCTGCACGGTACCGGGGACGAGCCGGTCGGTTTCCGCATCACCACCCGTCAGAAGAAGTCCGGCAGCGAGACCACCGTCGAGCGCAGCGTCCCCCTCAAGGGCGTCCTCGCCGAGATGACGCGGCTGCACGAGACCGCGGGCAGCGAGTCGGCCAGGCAGCACTACGCGAGCTTCATGCGGCGCGAGGTCTGCCATGCCTGCGGCGGCACCGGCTACGGGGAGGTCGCGCGCACCCTGCGGGTCGGCGGGCTGACTTACCCGGAGGCCGTCGAGAAGTCCGTGGAGGAGCCGCACGCCTGGGCGGGGACCGTCGAACCCACGCTCACGCCCATGCAGCGCGAGGTCGCCGCCACCTTCCTGCCCGGCCTCGAGAAGCGGTTACGGCTGATGACGGCGCTCGGCCTCGGGCATCTCCAGCCGCTGCGCACCGCGCCGTCCATGTCCGGCGGCGAACTCCAGCGCGCCCGCGTCACCGCGCAGCTGAACATGGACCTCACCGGCATCATCTTCGTCCTCGACGAGCCCAGCGCCGGGCTCCACCCCGCCGACAAGCACCCCCTGCGCGAGATCCTCACCGACCTGCGCGACGCCGGCAACACCGTGCTCCTCGTGGAGCACGACCCCGAACTCGTCGCTCTGGCCGACTGGGTGGTGGACCTCGGCCCCGGTGCCGGACGGCGGGGCGGCACCCTCGTGGCCTCGGGCCCGCCCGAGGAGGTGCGCCGCGTCCCCGAGTCCGTCACCGGCGCCTATCTCGCCGGCCGCGGACCGCGCGTACGGCGGCCCAGGCGCCGGGAGGCCGGGGCGGCGGGCCATGTCGCGCTGGTGGGCGTCGACGTCCACAACGTACGGCTGGACCGCGTCACCGTCCCGCTGAACACCCTCACCTGCATCACCGGGGTCAACGGCAGCGGCAAGAGCAGCCTGCTGCACGAGGCCCTCGGCGACGGTCTCGCCGCCACCCTGCGCGGCGAGCGGCCGGCCGCCCTCGCCCGGATCGAGGGCGCGTCGGCCCTGGACTGGGTGACGGTCGTCGACCAGGACCCCATCGGTCGCACTCCCCGCTCCTGCCCCGCCACCTACACCAAGGCGTTCGACCTCATCCGCAAGCTGTACGCGGCCACCCCGCGCGCCCGCGACCGCGGCCTCACCGCCGGCGCGTTCTCCTTCAACTCCCCCGGCGGGCGCTGCGAGACCTGCACCGGGTACGGCAAGCGCCAGGTCGACCTCCACTTCATGCCGGACATGTGGGTCGTGTGCGGCGTCTGCGAGGGCCGCCGCTTCACCCCCGAGATCCTGGCCGTCCGCTACCAGGACCGGTCGATCGACGAGGTGCTCGCCATGACCGTGGACGAGGCCGCCGAGTTCTTCACCGCGCCCCGGCCCCTGGTGGCCACCCTGGACGCCGTGCGCCGCGCCGGACTCGGGTACCTCCAGCTCGGCCAGGCCGGCACCGAGCTCTCCGGCGGCGAGGCCCAGCGGCTCAAGCTGGCCAACGCCACCCTCCAGGGCAGTGACGGACGCAGCCGCGGCATGGTGCTGCTCGACGAGCCCGCCACCGGGCTGCACCCCTCCGACGTGCAGCGCATCGTCGACGCCCTCGACGTCCTGCTGGAGGCCGGCAACTCGGTCGTCGTCGCCGAACACGATCTGCACGTCGCCGCCTGCGCGGACTGGATCATCGACATGGGTCCGGGCGCCGGCCACCGCGGCGGGCGCGTCGTCGCCGAGGGCACTCCGGACCGGATCGCCCGGGGCACCGGAGTGACCGCCCGGTTCCTCCGGCCGCTCTTCGACGGCCCGACGGCCCGGGACTGACGTCCCGCCCACGTCATCCAGCCCTCTTTGAGCGATCGTCGAGCCGCGACGGGGACGGTCCCGACCATCCGGGATCCTCCCCGAACGCCGCGGCCGGGCGGGCCCCCGCCGACCGGCGCGGGTGCCCGCCCGGCCCCGGGGGCCGACTCTCCGACAGAGCTGAGGGACGCAACATGACTGCCACGCCCGACTGCCGTATCTGCGGCGGCGCACTGCACGAGTTCTTCGACTTCGGACGCCAGCCCGTCGCCGACGCGTTCGTCGACCCCGCCGGCGGGACGGAGGAGTTCTTCCACCGGCTCGCCGTTGCCATGTGCACGTCCTGCACCATGGTGCAGCTGCTGGAGGACGTGCCGCGCGAGAGGATGTTCCGCACCGACTACCCCTACCTGTCCTCCCTGTCGGCGGTGATGGGGGGGAGCACTTCCGCGGCACGGCGCGTTGCCTCCTCGACACCGAGCTGCGCGACCCCGGAGACTTCCTCGTCGAGTTCGGCAGCAACGACGGCGTCATGCTCGACACGATCCGCCGGGCCGGCCGCCGCCATCTCGGTGTCGAGCCCAGCACCGGCGTCGCCGAGGCGGCCGCCGCGCAGGGCATCCGGGTCCGCAACGCCTTCTTCGAGGAGGAGACCGCGGCCGCCGTCGCCGCCGGCGACGGCCCGGCGAAGGTGATCTACGCGGCGAACACCTTCTCCCACATCTCCTACGTCGACTCGGTCTTCCGGGGTGTCGACGCGCTCCTCGCCCCGGACGGGGTCTTCGTCTTCGAGGACCCGTACATGGCCGACATCCTCGAGCGGACGTCGTTCGACCAGATCTACGACGAGCACTTCTACTTCTTCACGGTCCGCTCCGTGCAGGCGATGGCGGCCCACCACGGCTTCGAACTCGTCGACGCGGAGTGGCTGCCGGTGCACGGGGGCGAGATCCGCTACACCGTGGCCTGCCCCGGTGTCCGCACGCCCAGCCCCGCGGTCGGCCGCTTCCTGGAGCGGGAGAAGGCCGCCCGCGTCACCGAACCCGGCACCCTGGCGCGCTTCGACGCCAACGTCGACAAGGTCCGCGACGGCCTGCGGGCCCTGCTGGAGCGCTGCCGTGACGAGGGCCGGACCGTGGTCGGTTACGGCGCCACCGCCAAGAGCGCCACCCTGACCAACTACTGCGGCATCGGCCCCGACCTGGTGTCCTTCATCGTCGACAGCACCCCCGCTAAGCAGGGCCGGCTCAGCCCCGGTTCACACATCCCGGTGCGTGCGCCCGAGGCGTTCGCCGACCCCTACCCCGACTACTGGAAGTTCTCGTGTTGTTGTCCGGGGTGGTTCTCGTTTCGGTGTCCAGCGGAGGATGCGGGTTGAGTGAGGTGATCGGCTTGTTTGCTGGGGTG
>NZ_JBEXTV010000125.1:0-5983 GCF_040628835.1 Streptomyces sp. NPDC006134
TGCCCGCCAGGGGCCCCTGACCGAACCCGCCGCCGGGCCTGCCGCCGTGGGCCGCCACCCGCCCGGGGGGGGCCCCTCGGCGCGTCACCCGTCCGGCGCAGCCGGCCGGGCGGCGCGGGCCGGGTCACGGGCACCCTGGAAGAGGCGGCCCGCCCCGCCGTTCCCCTCCCCAGCACGGCCGAGGAGGTCCCCTTGTGCGCTTGTTCCGCAGCCTGGCCTCAGCGACCGTCGCCGTCGTCTGCGTGATGGCTCCGCCGTACGTGGCGGCGGCCCACGCGCGCGTGGACGGCGCTCCCCCCGGAGGGTCCGCCCGGGGAGCGGTGGGGGCGGCCCACACGCGCGTGAGCGGCGCCGTGCCCCACGCGCGCGTGCCCGCCGGGGAGGAGACGGACCCGTCCCGGCCCTTCGGCGCCGCGTGCCGGGTCCGCGTCACCGGTTCCCGGGTGACCGCCTACTGCCACAACCCCTATCCCGACCCCGATCACGTGAGTCTGCACGTCGAGTGCGTCCACTGGTGGGACCTCGACGGCGACGGCGCCCCGGTGGAGGCCGGTCCCGCGCAGACCGTACGGCTGACCGGCCGCTGCTGGGACGAGGTCGGCTCCGCCTGGGTCAGCCACCGCCGGGCGAGCTGAACCGGCCCGGCCGGCACAGGAACGGATAGCCCGCCGCCTCCGCCTGGGCCGTGTCGGCGTCCCCCGTGCGGATCGCGTCGACCAGCCGCGCGTGGTCCATGTGCGTCTCCGGCGTCAGCGCCTCGCCGACGTCCTCGCGCAGCCAGTCCCGCATCACCTCGCCGAGGTCCGCGTACATCGCGGTCATGACGTCGTTGTGGGAAGCAGCCACCACGGCCAGGTGGAAGGTGGCGTCCGCCGCCACGAACGCCTCCGTGTCGCCCGACTGCCACGCCTCCTCCCGGCGCACGAGCAGCGCGTCGAGCTGCTTGAGGTCCTTCTCCGTGCGCCGCTCGGCCGCCAGCCGCGCCGCGGCCGACTCCAGCGTGGAACGCAGCTCGGCGACGTGCCGGGGGTCGGCGTCGGCGAAACGGCGGTGCATCACACCCGCCAGCTCGCTGGTCGCCACGACGTACGTGCCGGAGCCCTGGCGGATGTCCAGCAGGCCGTTGTGGGCCAGCGCGCGGACCGCCTCGCGGACCGTGTTGCGGGCGACCCCGAGCTGCTCCACCAGCTCGGGCTCCGTCGGGATGCGCGAGCCGACCGGCCACTCACCCGAGGTGATCTGCTGCCGCAGCGCGGCGATGACCTGCTCGGACAGTGCCGAACGGCGGGGATGGCTCAGGGGCATGGCACACCTTCGCACGCTGGTTCCGGCCGCGGACGGTCCGGGACGCCGGGGTCGTCGGAGTCTGTGGGGGCGCCGGAGACTCCGGGGTCGCCGAGGAATGGACAACCAATCATCCCATGATTCTATGATGGGCCTCATGGCTAGTGAGGAAACCCGGACGCTGAAGTCCACGACCGCCGTCAGTTCGGCCGCGCCCAACGCCCGGGAAGCCGAGGAGCCCGGCGAGCGTGCCGTGCCGGAAAAGCCGTCCCCGCGCGTGTGGACGGCATGGACGACACGCCTGCTCGTCCTCGGCATCGTGCTGGCCGCGCTCAACCTCCGCCCCGCCATCACCAGCCTCGGCGCCCTCCTGGAAGAGGTCCGCGACGGGCTCGGCATGAGCGGCAGCGTGGCGGGGCTGCTCACCTCGGTCCCCCCGCTGTGCTTCGCCGTCTTCGGCGTCACCGCCCCGCGGCTGGCCCGCCGCTTCGGCCCCGGCGCGGTGGTGTGCGCGGGCATGGCGGCCATCGCCGCCGGCCTGCTGATACGCCCGTACGCGGGCGGCACGCCCGGCTTCCTGGCCGCCAGCGCCCTCGCGCTCATGGGCATCGCGGTCAGCAACGTCCTGATGCCGGTCATCGTCAAGCGCTGGTTCCCCGACCGGGTCGGTTCCATGACCGGCCTGTACTCGATGGCGCTCGCCTTCGGCACCTCGATCGCCGCCGCGGCGACCGTACCCCTGACGGACGCGCTGGGCGGCGACTGGCAGCCCGGCCTCGCGGTGTGGGCCGTGCTCGCGGTGGCGGCCGTCCTGCCGTGGCTGGCGTTCGTGCGGGACCGGGAGGCGCCCACCGCACAGAACACCCACGGACGGGACGCGGAGCCCGCGCGTGAGGGGCGGTCCGAGCCGCGGCCCGAGCCGCAGGCCGCCGGGCAGCCCGCGCTGCGGATCACCCGCAGCCGCACCGCCTGGGCGCTCGCCGTCTTCTTCGGGCTCCAGGCCACCGCCGCCTACATCACGATGGGCTGGATGGCGCAGATCTTCCGGGACGCGGGCGTCTCCGCCGGTACGGCCGGGCTGCTGCTGGCCGTCACCATGGTGATGGGCGTGCCGCTCGCCTTCGTCATCCCGCGCGTGGCCACACGGCTGCCGAGCCAGGGCCCGATCGTCCTGGTGCTGGGCGTGTGCGGCCTGGCCGGGTACGCCGGGCTGTACTTCGCCCCGGCCGGCGGTGCCTGGGCCTGGGCGGTGCTGCTCGGCGTCTCCAACTGCGCCTTCCCGCTCGCCCTGACCATGGTCGGGATGCGGGCCCGGACGGGCACGGGCGTCGCCCAGCTGTCGGCCTTCGCGCAGAGCACCGGCTACCTGATCTCCATTCCGGGCCCGCTCCTGGTGGGCGTGCTCTACCAGCACAGCGGTGGCTGGGGCCTGCCGATCGCGCTGATGACGGCCCTGATGGTGCCGCAGATGGCGGTCGGTGTCCTGGCGGGACGCGACCGCACGGTGGAGGACGAGGCGGGCCGCTGACCCGGGTGCCGGCCGGGGGTGCGACACTGGGCCCATGCCAGTCCTCGACCCGAACCCCCAGCACGGTCAGAAGAAGATGCTGCTCGTCTTCGGCGCCTTCTTCGGGATCTTCCTGATCATCGGCATCATCGCGTCGATCGCCGCTCCCTGACCGCACTCTCCGGCCACGCTCCCCGCGCACGGGCGGCGGGGTGAGGCCGGCCGCCGCGCACGCGGCCGATGGTGGGGGAGGCCCCCCTGTCCCCTAGGGGGCAGGGGTCAGGGTCAAGTGGGTGGATCTCCGGATGGGGCGGGGCCTGCGGATTCCGTAACTTCGAGGTGTGGCCGCACCAGGCGGACCACGGGCCAAGATCCCGGACGACAAACTGCCGTCCGGGGGACCACGCCCACGGCGCTGCCGTCCGTGGGAACCACGGCCCACGGCGCTCGAAGACCATCGGAGGCTCCCATGCCGGCCCGTACGCACACCCGGCCCCACCCGGCGCCCCGGGGCGACGGCGCCGAGATCCGGCTGCCCTGGTGGGCGCTCGCCCTGCCCACGCTCGCCTTCGTCACCCTGCTCCTGCTGATACTCGACCCGTCGGACGCCCACGCGGCCCCCGCCGAGCCGACGCTCACCCGCCTCCTGGAGTGGACGCGACAGCTGATCGCGCGCTGAGTCCTGCCGCCCGGAACGGGCCGCGGGGAATCGGCGGGCCCCGTCGGCGCCGGTGGACGGGCGCGGGGGAGCGGGTGCCGGTCCGGACGCGCCGACCGGACCGCCCGGCGGTGGAACCGCATGTCAACTCCCTGCGCCTCGTGGCCTGTTTCATGCGAAGCTGGGTCTCATGAGCGTCGCAGAACCCCGCAGGATTGTCCTCTTCCGGCATGCGAAAGCCGACTGGCCGCAGGTGACCGACCACGAGCGACCGCTCGCCGAGCGGGGCCGCAAGGACGCCGCAGAGGCCGGACGCCGGCTGGCCGACACCGGCATCCCGTTCGAGCTGGCCCTGTGCTCCACCGCGACCCGCACCCGCGAGACCTGGAAGCTCGCCGTCCAGGAGTTCCCGCACCGGCCGAAAACCGTCTATGAGGAGCGGATCTACGAAGCCTCGCCCGGCGAGCTGATCGCCGTGCTCAACGAGACCCCCGACGATGTGCAGAACGCTCTGCTGATCGGCCACAACCCGGGGGTTCAGGGGCTCGCCGACATCCTGGCCGGTTCGGCCGAGGAGGACGCCCGTGCCAGGATGGCCGGCCGCGGATTCCCGACCGCCGCCTTCGCCGTGCTCTCCTTCACCGGCCCCTGGAAGACCCTGGAGCCGGGCGTGGCCACGCTGCTCGACTACTGGGCGCCGGCCGACTGACCCGGCTCGCGGGCCGGGCCCGGGGGAGGGACTCGGGGACGGACCGGACCGGAGCGGCCCACGGGCGGGACCGGATCACACGACAGGAGCCCGGCACCGATGCGGTACCGGGCTCCGGGGTGCCCATGGCGGGCACGGCGTGCACGGGGGTACGGCGCTTGCCGCGTCCACGGCGGGCACGGGCGCCCACCGGGCGGTTCAGTGCCCGCCGGAGTCCTGCCCCAGGTGCCGGTCGAGCGTGTCCGCGGCCTCGACCTCCTCGCGGGTGATGCCCAGCAGATACAGGACCGTGTCCAGGAACGGCACGTTCACCGCCGTGTGCGCGGCCTCGCGTACCACCGGCTTGGCGTTGAAGGCGACCCCGAGACCGGCCGCGTTCAGCATGTCCAGGTCGTTGGCGCCGTCACCGACGGCCACCGTCTGCGACAGCGGCACTCCGGCCTCGGCCGCGAACCGGCGCAGCAGCCGCGCCTTGCCCGCCCGGTCCACGATCTCGCCGGTGACCCGGCCCGTCAGCTTCCCGTCGACGATCTCCAGCGTGTTGGCCTGGGCGAAGTCCAGCCCCAGCCGCTCCTTCAGATCATCGGTGACCTGCGTGAACCCACCCGAGACGACACCCACCTGGTAACCGAGGCGCTTCAGCGTACGGATCAGGGTGCGCGCGCCCGGCGTCAGCCGCACCTCGCTGCGCACCTTCTCCACCACCGAGGCGTCCAGCCCCTCCAGCAGCGCCACCCGCGCGTGCAGCGACTGCTCGAAGTCCAGCTCCCCGCGCATCGCGGCCGCCGTCACCTCGGCGACCTGGTCCTCGCAGCCGGCGTGCGCGGCGAAGAGCTCGATGACCTCGTCCTGGATGAGCGTGGAGTCCACGTCCATGACGACCAGGCGCTGTGCCCTGCGGTGCAGCCCGGCCGCCACGACCGCGACATCGACACCGAGTGCCGCCGCATCCGTCACCAGAGCCGTGCGCAGCGGTTCGGTCTCCACGCCGGACACGGCGAACTCGACCGCCGTCACCGGGTACTTGGCCAGCCGGAAGATACGGTCGATGTTGCCGCCGGCCTTGGTGATCCGGGCGGCGATCGCAGCCGTGGCCTCGGAGGTGAGCGGGTGGCCGAGAACCGTCACCAGGGAGCGGCCGAGGCCGCGCGGCCGGTTGTCGCCGATGCCGGAGATGATCTCCGCCTGCATCTTCATCGACTCCGCCCAGCTGTGGACGGTCGCCCGCAGCCCGCCCTCCAGCCCCCGGGGCGGCTCGGTCACGAGCGCGCACAGCACGATCCGGCCACGGGTGACGACCTGCTCGATGTCGACCACGTCGACGGAGTAGGCGGCGAGGGTGTCGAACAAGCCGGCCGTGATGCCCGGCCGGTCCTTGCCGAAGATCTTGACAAGGAGAGTGGGGACGTCGGAGGTCTGCGATGCGCTCATGGTGTTCCCACCGTATCCGGCACTCGGTGCCTTCCGCCCCCGAGGTCCGCCTGCCGGACAGGGAACAAGGGGCGTCTTCCGGACGGCGAGTGCCCGTACGTTCCGTTTCCACGGCCCCTTTCCCCGGCTTCCGCGGTCTGTCTCCCCGGGTCATTTCCCGCCCCTCGGCCGCCGCGGCGGCGCCGGCGGAGGCGGGGGTGGGGGCGGGGGTGGGGGCGGAGGCGGAGGGGCCTCGCCCCACCGGGACCGCCGCCGGTCCCCGGACCGTTCCCCGGAGTCCGGTGGCCGCCGGGGCGCGCGCGGAGGCTTCCTAATGCTGGTGTCAAGCGGCAAGCGTGACGGGCGGTGTGACTTGGTAGCACCGTCGGTCACGGATGAGGGCCCACAGGACGTT
>NZ_JBEXTV010000126.1:0-5860 GCF_040628835.1 Streptomyces sp. NPDC006134
TCGTTGTTGACGGCGGAGCCGCGGACGAGGGCGTAGACGTGGTCGCCGTCGGCGACGGCGTCCCGCCACCGTTTCAGCACCACCGCCGCCACACCGCTGCCGCCGACCGTGCCGCCGGCCGCCGCGTCGAAGGCCCGGCAGTGCCCGTCCTGCGACTTCGGCCCGCCCTCCCGGTAGACGTAACCGGCCCGGTGCGGCGTCTGCACCGCCGCGCCGCCCGCGATCGCCATGTCGCACTCGGCGTACAACAGCGCCTGGCAGGCGTGGTGGAGCGCCACCAGGGAGGTGGAGCACGCCGTCTGCACGGTCAGCGCCGGACCCGACAGGCCCAGCCTGTACGCCACCCGGGTGGCCAGGAAGTCACCGCTGTTGCCGATCAGCAGCGGCATGTCGTCCATGTAGACCGACTGCAGCAGCCCCGGGTTCGCGCCGATCGCCTGCAGCAGATACGTCGAGATCGACGCGCCCGCGTACACCCCGACCCGCACCCCGTCGGTGCGGCCGGCGTGCCCGGCGTCCTCCAGGGCGTGCCACGCGGTCTGCAGGAACAGCCGCTGCTGGGGGTCCATGAGTTCCGCGTCGCGGGCGCTGGTGTCGAAGAACTCCGCGTCGAACAGGTCCCAGTCGTCCAGGACCGCCTTGGCCGGCACGTAGTCCGGATGGCGGTAGACCTCCTCGGCGATGCCCTCGGCGGCCAGTTCCTCCTCCGTGAAGAAGGACACCGACTCCACACCGTCGCGGATGTTCCGCCAGAACGAGGCGATGTCCGGGGCGCCCGGGAACCGTCCGGCCATGCCCACGATCGCCACCGCGTTGTCGAGCCCGGTATCCGTCATCGCTGGTGTTCCTTTCGTCCGTCGGCGGCCCGGCCGCCGTCCCCCGTACGTCGTTGCCTGAGCCGGCCGGCCGCCGCCCGGCGCTCCCGCGCCCGGTCCCGGCCGTCCGCGCGGGCCGGTTCCGGCGCCGGCGCCGCCTGCGCCCCCGCGTCCAGGCGGGCACTGAGCGCGGCCACGGTCGGGTACCGGAACATGTCCACGACCGACGGCGCACGGCCCAGCGCCGCCGTCAGCTCCCGCTGGACCTGCAGGACGAGCAGCGAATGCCCGCCCAGGTCGAAGAAGTTGTCGCGCAGGCCCACCCGCTCGACACCGAGGACCTTGCGCCACACCTCGGCCACCGTCCTCGCCGTGGGGGTGGCCGGGGCGGTGTAGGTGCCGCCGCCGGGCAGGGCGGTTCCGGCGGCCGACGCCAGTGCGCGCCGGTCGACCTTGCCGTTGCCGTTCAGCGGCAGCGCGGCGAGCGCGGTGAAGACGGACGGGCACATGTAGGCGGGCAGCCGCTCGCGCAGCGCCTGCCGCAGCGCCGCGGCCGTCGGCGGCGCCGCCGGGTCGGCGGGGACGACGTAGGCGTGCAGCCGCGCCCCGCCGGGGCCGTCCTCCGCGGTGACGGCGGCCTCGGCCACCCCCGGGTGGTGCCGCAGCGCGGCCTCCACCTCGCCCGGTTCGACGCGGTAGCCGCGCACCTTGACCTGGTGGTCGCGGCGGCCGACGTAGGCCAGCGTGCCGTCCGCGCGCCAGCGCACCAGGTCACCGGTGCGGTACAGCCGCCCGCCGGCCGGCCCGAACGGGTCGGGCACGAACCGGTCCGCGGTCAGCGCCGGCTGTCCCCGGTAGCCGCGGGTCACTCCGCCGCCGCCGATCAGCAGCTCACCGGTGACGCCGGGCGGCACCAGCGCGCCGTGCGCGTCCACCACGTAGGCGCGGGCGCTGCCCACGGGACGCCCGATCGGCACCGGGCCCGGGCCGCCGGCGGTGCGCTGCCCGGTCGCCCACACCGTGGTCTCCGTCGGCCCGTACAGGTTGTGCACCTCGCCGACCCGGTCGCGCAGCTGCTCGTCGAGGTCGGCGGGGAGCGCCTCACCCGTGGACAGGGCGGTGCGCAGCCGGTCCCCGCCCTTCCAGCCGGCGGCGATCAGCATGCGCCAGGTCGCGGGCGTGGCGTCCAGCACCGTCACCCCGTGCTCGCGCAGCAGCGCCGCCAGCCGGACGCCGTCGCGTACCTCCTGCTCGTCGGCGACGACCAGCCGCGCCCCTGTGCACAGCGGCAGGAAGATCTCCGGCACGGAGATGTCGAAGCAGACCGTGCTCACCGCGCACAGCACGTCGGACGGGCCGAACGCCAGCAACTCCCGTACGTGCGTCAGCAGATCGGCCACCGAAGCGTGGGTGACCTGCACCCCCTTCGGGCGCCCCGTCGACCCCGACGTGTGGATGACGTACGCCAGCTGCCGCGGATCCACCTCGGGCAGATCCCCCACCGGGGCGTCGTCGCCGCCCACGTCCAGGAGCACGGTGTCGCACTGCGGGAAGCGCCCGGCGAGCGCCGCGCCGGTCACCACCCGCCGGGCGCCGGTGTCCGCCAGCAGGTATGCCAGCCGCTCGTCGGGGAACGATGGATCCAGCGGCACGTACGTCCCCCCGGCCCGCATCACGCCAAGCAGCGCGACGACGAGATCGGCCGACCGCGGCAGGCACACCCCCACCGGCGTCTCCGGCCCGACCCCGCCCGCCCGCAGCCGCGCCGCCAACCGTGCGGCACGGGCGTCGAGTTCGGCGTAGGTCAGCCGGGTCGTGCCGCACACCACGGCCACCGCGTCCGGGGTGCGCGCCGCCTGCTCGGCCACCTGCCGGTGCACCGCGGGCTCGGCGCGGACCGCGCCGGTGCCGCTCCAGCGCAGCAGCAGCGCACGTTCCGCCGCATCGCTCAGCGGCAGTCGTGACAGCGGCAGCCCCGGGTCGGCCGCCACGCCCTCGAGCAGGGTCCGCAGAACCCGCACCAGCCGCTCGGCCGTCGCCCGCTCGAACAGCGATGTGGCGAACTCCAGCCGCCCGTCGATCGCTCCCCGGCGGTGCAGCAGACCCAGCTGGAGGTCGAACTTGGCGGTGCCGGTGTGCACCGTCACCGGCTCCACGCCCAGACCGGGCAGCGCGTACTCGGCCATCCCCTCGTTCTGCCAGGTGCACAGGATCTGGAACAGCGGGTGCCGGGCCGGGTCGCGGTCCAGGCGCAGCGCCTCGACGAGCTTTTCGAAGGGCAGTTCCTGGTGCGCGTAGGCGTCGTGGGCGCCGTCGCGCACCCGCCGCACCAGCTCACGGAAGGACGGATCGCCCGACAGGTCGCAGCGCAGCACCAGGGTGTTGGCGAAGAAGCCGATCAGCCCCTCCACCTCGGGCCGGGTGCGGCCCGCCACCGGGACGCCGACGAGCTGGTCGTCCTGCCCGCTCCAGCGCAGCAGCACGCTCTGGAACGCGGCGAGCACCACCGAGAACAAGGTGGCCCCGCAGTCGCGGGCGACCTCCTCCAGGCGGGCGGTCAGCGCGGCGGGCAGCGTGAAGGCGACCTCGTCCCCGGCGAAGTCCTGCGTCTCCGGCCGCGGCCGGTCGGTGGGCAGCCCGTGGTCCGGCGGCGCCCCCGCCAGCCGGGTGCGCCAGTGCTCCACCAGCCGCTCCAGCCGCTCGCCGGCCAGCTGCTCGCGCTGCCAGGCGGCGTAGTCGGCGTACTGCAGCGGCAGCGGCGGCAGCGGATCGGGCCGGCCGGTGCGGAACGCCTCGTACAGGGCGCCCAGTTCCCGCATGAGGATGCCGCCCGACCAGGCGTCGGAGACGATGTGGTGCCACACCAGCAGCAGCAGGTGGTCGTCGGCGCCCAGGCGCAGCAGCCGCGCCCGGCACAGCGGGGCGCTCGTCAGGTCGAACGGTTCGCGCGCGACGGCCAGGCAGATCCGGCGCGCCTCGGCCTCCCGCTCGGCGTCGGGCAGCGCGCGCAGGTCCTGCCGCAGCAGCGGCACCGGCCGGTGCGGGGCGACCTCCTGCACGGGCGTGCCGTCCGGCCGCTCCGTGACGACGGTGCGCAGCACCTCGTGCCGGCGGATCACGCCGTTCAGCGCACCCTCCAGCGCGGCCGCGTCGAGCGGCCCGCGCAGCCGCAGACCCAGCGGCGCGTTGTAGGCGGTGTTGCCGGGGGTGAGCCGCTCCAGGAACCACAGCCGCAGCTGGGTGAAGGACAGCGGTGCCGGGCCGCCGCCGGGCCGCGCGACCGGCCGCTCGCCGCCCGCCGGGGCCGCGGCAGGCGCGGGCGTGGCCGTGGTGCGGCCGGGGGCGGCCGTGGGGCCGCCGGGGGTGGTCAGCCACTTGCGCAGCAGGGCCCGCTTGGCGTCCGACAGGCGGGTCTCCTCCGCTCCGGTACCCGTCACGCCGCATCTCCTTCCGCCTCGTGGGGGCTCTGCCGGGCCCCGGCCGCGGGATCATCGCCCGTCAGCCGGGCGACCTCCTCGTCGGACATCTCCGCCAGCGCGGCGATCATCGCCTCCTCCACGGCTGCCGCCTGCTGGGCCACCGTCGGCAGCCGGAACAACCGCTCCAGCGGCAGGTCGACCGGGAAGGTCTCGCGCAGGCGGGCCGCGAGCCGGGTCATCAGCAGCGAGTCACCGCCCAGCTGGAGGAAGTCGTCGTGCACGCCGATGCCCTGGTAGCCGAGCAGTTCCTCCCACAGCGCGGCCACGGCCCGCTGCAGGTCGTCCTCCGGCGCGGCGTACGGCACGGGCAGGTCCGGCCGTGGATGCGCCGACGGCACCGGCGGCGCGTCCCCGGCCGCCCGGCGGGCCGGTGCGGCGCCCGCCCCGCCCAGCCGGTACGGCTTGCCCTCGAAGGGATACGTCGGCAACGGCACCCGGCGGCCACCGGCGCCGCCCCGCGGGCCCGCCCAGTCCAGCGGCGCGCCCGCCTCCCACAGCCGGGCCGCCGCGTGCAGCAGCGCCGTCGGCTCGTCCGGCTCGGGCCGCCCGGCCCGCACGGTCGTCGGCAGCGTGGCCACCGCCCGGCCGCGCTCCCCGCGGCGGTGGGCCAGCGACGTCAGCGTCGCGCCGGGGCCCACCTCCAGCAGCACCCGGTCCTGCGACCCGAGCAGCGTGCGCAGCCCGTCGTCGAACCGGACGGCCGCCCGGATGTGGCCGGCCCAGTAACCGGGGTCGGTGGCCTGCGCGTCGGTGATCCAGGTACCGGTCACGTCCGAGACGAAGGGGATCACGGGAGCGGACAGCGCCACGCCCTCGACGGCCCGGCGGAAGGTGTCCACGGCGGGCCCGGTCAGCGCCGAGTGGAACGCGCGCGTGGCCGGCAGCCTCCGGTGGCGCACGCCGTCCGCGGCACATCGCCGCTCGGCCTCGGCGACCGCCTCGGGCGCCCCCGACAGCACGCACTGCTCCGGTCCGTTGACGGCCGCGACGCACAGCCCGCACGCTTCGGCCAGCGCGACGGCACCGTCCTCGGCCAGCGCGACCGCCAGCATGGCGCCTTCGGGGAGTTCTTCGATGAGGCGTCCTCGGGTGACGACGAGGGCGAGGGCGTCGGCGGGGGTGAAGACGCCGGCGAGGCAGGCAGCAACGTATTCGCCGAGGCTGTGGCCGATCATGGCCTCGGGTGTGATGCCCCAGGACATCCACAGCCGGGCCAGCGCGTACTCCACCGAGAACAGCGCCGGCTGCGCCACGTCGGTGCCGTACGCGGCCTCCCCGTCGTGCAGCAGGTCGCGCAGGTCGCGTCCGAGGTGGGGGAGGGCGGCCTCGGCGCAGGCGTCGAGGTGCTCGCGGTAGACGGGTTCGGTCTCGTACAGCTCCCGGCCCATGCCCGGGTACTGCGCGCCCTGCCCCGGGAAGAGGAATGCGACCTCCGCGACGGCACCCCGGGACGCCGGAGTGTCCCCCGTGATCGTGAGGGGTTGGCGGAGGTGGGTGATGGCGTGGGTGTGGGTGGTGGTGATCAGGGCGTGGCGGTAGGGGTGGTGGTGGCGTCCGGTTTGGAGG
>NZ_JBEXTV010000127.1:0-5764 GCF_040628835.1 Streptomyces sp. NPDC006134
ACTCCCCCCCCCGCCGGGGTTCCGCGCGCTCGTCGGCCTTAACAGCCCGCAGCCACATTCCACCCTCCGGGGACTCGTTTTGTGATGGGGCCTGCGGCCGGGCCGGATCCGCCCGGCCGCAGGGAGGGTGGCCGTGCCCGTCGACGTCCCGGGGTGTCACTCGTCGACGGGCACGGCGTCTCAGTGGCTGACGCCGAGACGGGCCGCGAGGGCAGCGTGCGGTGCCGGCTCGGGCCGGAACTGCTCCGGTGCCTTGCGGAGCGGTCCCAGCGGGACGAGCCGGTCGCTCGCCGACGGCCTGCACCAGTACGGGCCCGGCGGCGCGGTCCGGTTCAGGGACGGCAGGGTGATCATGTGGGGCGCGCCGAGGCACACAGCGTGGGAGCGCGGCGCCCACCGGTCGGCCGACCCGGGTGGAACCAGCCAGTACAGCCACCCGTTCTCGGGGTCCTCGGCCACGGGCCCGCAGCCGCCTTGGGCCTGGTCCATCACCGCGACGGCGCGGCGGACCTGCAGCCCTGCGCTGGTGATGACGACATCGGAGAGGTTGCCCCCCCAGCCGGACACGGATATCGCGGCGGGCCTCGACGTCCAGGAGGGTGCGGATCACCTGGGCGAGGACGGCCATGTCGGCGGCCGGCTTCCTCGGCTCGCCAGTGGGCTCGATCAGGTCCTGCATCTGGGCGCCGGTCGGCAGCGCCGTGGCCGGGGCTCTCACCGGTCCACCTCTCCCGGCTTGATGATGGCGCGTACGGTCTTGCCTTCGAAGTCGGGAGTGACGAACCACGAGACCCGGGCGCCGAGCTCTCGCGCCTTCCACAGGCTCCGGCCTAGCGTGCCGTCGATGGCGTCGGTGAAGTTCGGGAACCGCGGGGACGGGTCCGTGACGTCGATGACGAGCTCGTGAGCCTCGGTGACGCCAAGACGAGCGGAGAGCTTCTGTCCGGCCTTTCCCGGCGTGAGGCTGTACGCCACGGCGTTGTCGACGAGGCAGCCAAGGACGTCGACGGCGGTGTGGCCGTTCCCGGGCCAGTCCAACATCGTGAGCCTGGTGCGGCCGGCGATGCGGGCGGCCATCACGGCACTGGGGTTGGCCGGCAGGTGCAGCAGCACCTCGCGCAAGACCGGCGCGGTCACAGCGGCGGGTTCCATGCCGGAAGGTCCTTTGGTCATGGGGAGCGTGCACCATGTGGTTGTGCCGTCTGCGCTCACACCCCATGACTCCGCGAGCGACTCGATCAGGAGCAGCCCGCGGCCTCTCTCTTCGTCGGGGCCAGGGCGGCGCGGCACGGGGGCGAGCGAGGTTCCGTCGTTCACCTCGATCACGAGGTAGTCGTCCCGGACGTACATGCGAACGCCGATGTCGACGCCGTCGGCGTGCTGGAAGGCGTTGGTGACCAGCTCGGTCACCAGGAGTTTCGCCGTCCCGACCAGCTCCGGCCGGCCCCAGTAGGTGAGGCTCGCGTGGACGATGCGGCGCAAACGCTTCGGCCACGCCGCGTCGGCCCTGGAGAGGCCCTCGACGCCAGGATCAGGGCGCCGCTCGATCGACAGTGCGAGGGCTGTCTCGATGCCTCTTGGGCAGATCATCTCCAGGGCGGCGTCAGCAGGCGCGCGTCGACGGGTGCGCTCCTGGACCGCGAGATGCGTCGTCATGGTCGGCTCCATGTCGAAAGGGCAGTGACGACATGGTGGGCCGACAACTAGGCCCCAACTATCACGAGTTGATGTTAGTTGGGGCCAAAGTCTGACTGATAGTAATGACGAGTCAGGCGACCTGTCCGGTTCCGGAGCTGAGCCACGATCCGTACGACAAGAAGCTCTCCGGGAGACGGCGATGGGCCGCTTCGAGGCCGGCGTACGTCTCTCGCACCGTCGGGTGGTACTTCGCTTGCTGCGGAGCCGCCTTGCGGGCCTTGAGGAGACTCTGGAACGAGGCCTCAAGCTGGTTGGTCCACATCTGCGCACGAGCGACCTCGGCGTAGTGGTGACTGGTGCGAGACTTCGGCCAGTCCTTCGGGATGGTGAGTCCGTTGGTGGCCTCAACCGCCTTGCCGTACTCGTCGAGCTCAGCGAGTACGGAGACCCGGTGCACCTGAACGTTGGTTGGGCCGAAGGTCAGGTAGTGCACCTTGATTGCTTCTCCGGTCGCCTCGGCGATCCGCTCCGCCTCTTCGAGGTGGGACAGGGCCTGGTCCTGGTTGTGCGCCCGGCCGGCCATCACCGCGCCGCCCAGGTGGAGCTGTCCGGTGACGACTTCGCGTTCGCGGGACCTGTCCGCCTGCTGGAGCGTGGACAGTCCCCTGGTCACGAGACGCTGTCCGATCTTGAACTTGCCCTCGCGTAGGTACGTGAGGGCACGGAGGTACTGGTACATGCCGCCGAGGACGGCATCAGAGCCTCGCTGTGCAGCCCAGTCCATGCGGGCGAGCGAGAGCTGGGCGAGGTCCGCATACCCGAGCTTGGTGGCGACGTCGTAGGCCGTGCGGTAGAACGACGCGAGTGTCAGCCACCCCTCTGTGCTGTTCAACGAATGAGCGGCGGTGGTGCCCTCCTCGATGAGCCCGGCGACGTTGCTGGCGGCCTGCTTGATTTCGCCCGCGCGTACGGCTACCAACAGCGCCTCGGCGTCGTCGTTGAGTTCCTCAAGTCGCCGCGGCTGGATGTCAGGGTCGGCCCCAAGGTCGTAGATGTCGAGAGCCTCCCTGATAGGCCTTATCAGGACGTCGAGTTCGTCGGCCCGCAGCTCGTCGACGTAGGGCTGGCCAATCACTGTGGCGACGTCGATCCGCAGGCCACGGGCGAAGGCTGCGATGACGTGGGGGGTGGCGGCGATGACACCTTGCTCGGTCTTTGTGTACGTGCTGTACGGGACCCCGGTCAGGTCCGAGACTGCTTTTTGGGTGAGGTGGCGTTCGAGGCGCAACCGCTTCAGCCTCACGCCGATGTGGTGTTCGGGCAGAGCGTGCATACTGGCTCCTGTTCTGCTTCGACACCAGAACGGTACCCCGCGATCGGCTTCGCGGGGACGGACGAACCCCGCTCCTGGCTCCAGGAGCGGGGTCTTCCGTTGACGAGCCGCCACGCCGCCACGCCGTGAACGGGAACCTTGACAAACGGGTCGTTCTTCTCGGCCTGGGCGGGCGCACGTACACCGTGCGAGGTACACGTGACCCGGGCCTCCAGCGGCCGGCCCTCTCCAGACTCCTCGTCGGTGGCGCCGCGCTGGGCCAAATCAGTAGCCGCGCCCGCGCGGACGCCCTGGGAGGAAACGTGCCGGCCGTCGGTCACCAGCCCGGCCGCGCTGAACCAGTGCTTCACCCGCTCGTTGACGGTCTGCCCTCAAAGGTGTGGCCCCCGGGTTGCGGCTGTCTTCGCCCGGGTTTCTGCGGTGGCCACCTTGCCGTTCTTGAGGACGCGCCGGAACACCGGCCCCGACGTGACGCCCTGGTCGACCATGTAGTCGAGCCAGCGGGTGAGCCGCGGTACGAGCTGGAGGTCCGGCCAGTCCATGAGCACGAGATTCTGTTCCTCGTCGTGGGTCTTGCCCCCGGGGAGCCAGACCAGGATGCCACCGTTGATGAACGTCAGGTCCTCGGTCTCAAGATTGGCGTTCTCGACACTGAGCCGTTTCCAACCTGATGAGTGGTTGGGCGGGTGACCCCGGCGGCGGGTATGAAGAAAGCTCCTGGTAGACGGGTTCTCGACCAAGATCACCAGTTCGCCGGGAGCTTTCGCGTGCTTGTCTACCCGTCCGGCATCGATCTGTCCAGCCGCACCCTGCAACACCTCTCCGATCTCCTCGCAGGTCACCGCCGTCGTATCGGCTCCCGCTGGCGTCGCCTCACCTGCGGCCGGCAGGCCCTGCTCGTCCTGGCACGCTTGCGCTGCGGCGACACCTACGCCCGCCTCGCAACAGGCTTCCGCATCGGGATCGCCACGGCCTACCGCTACACGCGCGAGGCCGTCGACCTCCTGGCTGCCCTCGCGCCTACGCTGGAACAGGCCATGACGACCGTCCGGAAGAAGGCGTACGTGATCCTGACGGCACCGTGCTGCCGATCAGCCGTATCGCCGCCGACCGGCCGTACTACTCCGGGAAGAAGAAGCACCACGGGATGAACGTGCAGGTCCTCGCGATCCCGCCGGGCGTCTGATCCGGGCCTCGGACGCACTGCCGGGAGCCGCCCACGACCTAACCGCGGCGCGGGCACACGGCATTCCCGCCGCCCTTGCCGCAGACGACATCAAGTGCTGGGCCGACAAGGCGTAACAGGGCGCCGGCCCTGCGATCCGCGTCCCGATCCGTGGCAAGCATCTGCGCGGCTGGCGCCGCCGTCACAATCGGGACCACGCGAAGATCCGCAGTCTCGGTGAACGCGCCATGGCGATCCTCAAGTCCTAGCGGCTCCTGCGGAAACTCCGCTGCAGCACCACCCGGATCACAGCCGTCGTCCGAGCCGTCGTCGCCCTCGAACTCGCCACCTGATCAAGATGGAAGAGGCTCAGTCTCCGGCACGGGTCGGCGTTCCGATCGCCGATGAGGCGGCCGGCTGCGGCGCGCTCCTGATACGCGCCCGTGAGCGGGCCCTCCGGTCACACGCTGGGGTACGCCATCACGCGCGTGCCGATCGGGGAGCGGGCGTTCCACTGCTCTGCGTTCACCGCTATGCCTTCCGAGTGAGGAGGTGAGGGCCGACGCCGACTCATCGGACGGGACGGGGACCATCCCTGCGGGTGCGGGGAGCAGCCCAGGCGGCGTCCGACCTCGTCGTAGACATCGGGACCATCCCCGCGGGTGCGGGGAGCAGTCGAACGCTCCTGCGGTGCGTGGGGCGGTACGGGGACCATCCCCGCGGGTGCGGGGAGCAGGTACGGCGGATCGCGTGCCGTGTCGCTGGCCCGGGACCATCCCCGCGGGTGCGGGGAGCAGCCCGCCGGGGTGTCCGTGGGGACCGTTCCGGAGGGACCATCCCCGCGGGTGCGGGGAGCAGCCCGCCGGGGTGTCCGTGGGGACCATCCCCGCGGGTGCGGGGAGCAGGGCCGGGGCCTGCACCTTGGGTGCGGGTTCCGGGGACCATCCCCGCGGGTGCGGGGAGCAGTCCCCCTAACGCGAGGTAGGCCGGTCCCGTCCGGGACCATCCCCGCGGGTGCGGGGAGCAGAGCCGCCCCGAGGTGCTGTCCGAGGCGTTCCAGGGACCATCCCCGCGGGTGCGGGGAGCAGGACTACGACCCGGCCGGGAAGACCGGCGACCTGGGACCATCCCCGCGGGTGCGGGGAGCAGATCGATGCCGTCCCCATCCTCTATGCGGGCGTGGGACCATCCCCGCGGGTGCGGGGAGCAGGAAATCGGCTATGGCAGACAGCTCGTCGCGGTAGGACCATCCCCGCGGGTGCGGGGAGCAGCCCTCGCCACGAGCCACGTAATGGTGGCGAGGGGGACCATCCCCGCGGGTGCGGGGAGCAGCGGCCGCGACGTGCTCACCGGCGAACTCGTGTGGGACCATCCCCGCGGGTGCGGGGAGCAGCCGGCGCGTCCGGCGGAGATGCGTACGCCGCTGGGACCATCCCCGCGGGTGCGGGGAGCAGGCAACTCACAAGGAAGCAGAGGGATATGAACGGGGACCATCCCCGCGGGTGCGGGGAGCAGACTGGGTGACCTGCGGCTTTACTGGAGCCAGAGCCGGTTTCTGTACACTATCTCCGATTCCAACAAATAAGACATAGGGGATTTATTTTCCATTGGGCTCTCTCGGCACGTCG
>NZ_JBEXTV010000128.1:0-5202 GCF_040628835.1 Streptomyces sp. NPDC006134
TCCCTTCGGTCTTGCGTTTCCGACTCTATCAGATCGTTTTCCGATCCGATTTCCTCGGTGCTTTCCAGGTTCCCGCTCTCGCGTTTCCCTTTCCGACGCTTCCGACTTTATCAGAGTTTCTGAGTCGGATTTCCCGCCCCTCCGGGGGCTCCGCAACACGTGAAGTGAGCGGGTTCCCGTTCGGTGGGGGTTGTAAACGTACTGGAGCGGGGCGCCCCGATGCAAATCGCGGCGCCCCGCTCCGGGTTCGTGCGGGTCAGGACCCGACGGCCCGTCAGACCTCCACGACGACCGGGAGGATCATCGGCCTGCGCCGGTACGTGTCGGAGACCCACTTGCCCAGCGTCCTGCGGATGAGCTGCTGGAGCTGGTGGGGCTCGACGACGCCGTCCTGGGCGGAGCGCTCCAGGGCTTCCGTGATCTTGGGGATCACGTCGCCGAAGGCCGAGTCCTCGATGCCCGAGCCGCGGGCCTGGATGTGCGGGCCACCAGTGATCTTGCCGGTGGACGCGTCCATGACGACGAAGACCGAGATGATGCCCTCGTCGCCGAGGATCTTGCGGTCCTTGAGGGCCGGTTCGCCGACGTCGCCGACCGAGAGGCCGTCGACGTACACGTAGCCGGCCTGGACCTTGCCGGAGATCTTCGCCTTGCCCTCGATCAGGTCGACGGCCACGCCGTCCTCGGCGATGACGATGCGGTCGTGCGGGACGCCGGTCATGGCGCCCAGTTCCGCGTTGGCGCGCAGGTGGCGCCACTCGCCGTGGACCGGCATCAGGTTCTTCGGGCGGCAGATGTTGTAGAAGTACAGCAGCTCGCCGGCCGAGGCGTGGCCCGAGACGTGGACCTTGGCGTTGCCCTTGTGGACGACGTTGGCGCCCCAGCGGGTCAGGCCGTTGATCACGCGGTAGACCGCGTTCTCGTTGCCGGGGATGAGCGAGGACGCCAGGATCACCGTGTCGCCCTCGACGATGCGGATCTGGTGGTCCCGGTTGGCCATGCGGGACAGGGCCGCCATCGGTTCGCCCTGGGAGCCCGTGCAGACGAGGACCACCTCGTGGTCCGGGAGGTCGTCGAGGGTCTTGACGTCCACGACCAGGCCCGGAGGCACCTTCAGGTAGCCCAGGTCACGGGCGATGCCCATGTTGCGGACCATGGAGCGGCCGACGAAGGCGACGCGGCGGCCGTACTCGTACGCCGCGTCCAGGATCTGCTGGATGCGGTGGACGTGGCTGGCGAAGCTCGCCACGATGATCCGCTTGCGGGCGCCGGCGAAGACCTGGCGCAGGACGCCCGAGATGTCCCGCTCGTGCGGCGTGAAGCCGGGGACCTCGGCGTTCGTGGAGTCCGAGAGGAGGAGGTCGATGCCCTCCTCGCTCAGGCGTGCGAACGCGTGGAGGTCCGTGAGGCGGTTGTCCAGCGGGAGCTGGTCCATCTTGAAGTCGCCGGTGTGGACCGCCATGCCCGCGGGGGTGCGGATGGCGACGGCCAGCGCGTCGGGGATGGAGTGGTTGACCGCGATGAACTCGCAGTCGAAGGGGCCGATACGCTCGCGGTTCCCCTCCTCCACCTGCAGCGTGTACGGGCGGATGCGGTGTTCCTGGAGCTTGGCCTCGATGAGGGCGAGGGTCAGCTTGGAGCCGATCAGCGGGATGTCCGGCTTCTCGCGCAGGAGGTAGGGGACGCCGCCGATGTGGTCCTCGTGGCCGTGGGTGAGGACGATGCCCTCGATGTCGTCGAGGCGGTCCCGGATGGACGAGAAGTCCGGGAGGATCAGGTCGATTCCGGGCTGCTCCTCCTCGGGGAAGAGCACTCCGCAGTCGACGATCAACAGGCGGCCGCCGTACTCGAAGACGGTCATGTTCCGGCCGATCTCGCCGAGGCCGCCGAGCGGGGTGACCCGCAGGCCGCCGGCGGGAAGCGGCGGGGGCGGGCCCAGTTCGGGATGCGGATGACTCAAAAGACTCTCCTCACCACGCGCGCCACGTACCGGTGTGGCACGTGGCGCGCATGACGTTTCGTGCAGAAGCAGTTGTCGTGGACGGGTGCAGGCACCGGTGGCCTGCCTATTCAGTTGTGGGGTCCGGCCGTGCGCGGGTGGTGCGCGGTCTTGCGAAGTCTGTTGGTCAGAGCTGTACCCCGCCGGCGGCAAGATCGATCTTGAGCTGCTCGGTTTCCTCGGGGCTGAGCTCCACCATGGGCGGGCGCAGCGGGCCGGCGGGCAGGCCCTGCAGGGCGAGCGCGGCCTTGGTGGTCATGACGCCCTGGGTGCGGAACATGCCGGTGAAGACGGGGAGCAGCCTCTGGTGGATCTCCAGGGCCTTCTGTACGTCGCCGGCGACGTACGCGTCGACCATGGAGCGCAGCTCGGGGGTGACCACGTGGCCGACGACCGAGACGAAGCCGACGGCGCCGACGGAGAGCAGCGGCAGGTTCAGCATGTCGTCGCCGGAGTACCAGGCGAGGCCGGAGCGCGCGATGGCCCAGCTCGCGCGGCCCAGGTCGCCCTTGGCGTCCTTGTTGGCGACGATCCGCGGGTGCTCGGCGAGGCGGACGATCGTCTCCGTGTTGATCGGGACGCCGCTGCGGCCGGGGATGTCGTACAGCATGACCGGCAGTCCGGTGGCGTCGGCGACGGCCTTGAAGTGCCGGTACAGGCCCTCCTGCGGGGGCTTGTTGTAGTACGGGGTGACCACGAGCAGGCCGTGGGCGCCGGTCTTCTCGGCGGCGCGGGCCAGCTCGATGCTGTGGTGGGTGTCGTTGGTGCCGACGCCGGCGACGACGTGGGCGCGGTCGCCGACCGCCTCCAGGACGGCTCGTACCAGGTCCGATTTCTCCGCGTCGCTGGTGGTGGGGGACTCGCCGGTGGTGCCGTTGACGATCAGGCCGTCGTTGCCTGCGTCCACCAGGTGGGCGGCGAGCCGCTGCGCGCCGTCGAGGTCGAGTGCGCCGTCCGCCGTGAAGGGCGTGACCATGGCGGTGAGGACCCGCCCGAAGGGGGTCTGCGGAGTCGAGGTCGGAGCCATGGTTACACGCTACTCGTTGCGCGGGGCGGGGTCTGCCCGAGGGGCGGGCGACAAGTCGTGACAAAGGTGGAGCCCGGCACTGCCTGCTCGGGGGTTCAAGCAGTGCCGGGTCCGTTCGATCAGGCTAGATGAAATTCACGAAATGCCGCAATACGGACACCTCGCGAGGCTGACGCGCGCATCTGTGCCGGACCGGGGAACGGATGCGTCACGGGGCCACGCGGCCGTTGGCGTTGAAGGCGGCGTACGTGAGCGGCATGAGCCTGGCCCACTCCGCCTCCATCTTCTCGCCGACCATCTCGATCTCCCGCTGGGGGAAGGAAGGGACCTTCGCCAGCTCGTGCTGGGTGCGCAGGCCGAGGAAGTGCATGAGCGAGCGGGCGTTGCAGGTGGCGTACATCGACGAGTACAGGCCGACCGGGAGCACCGAACGGGCGACCTCGCGGGCGACGCCGGCGGCGAGCATCTGCCGGTAGGTCCGGTAGGCCTGGCGGTAGGAGTCCTCCATGGCGCGCCCCACCAGCTCGTGCTGGGCCGGGGTGCCCTCGACGAAGACGTACTTGCCCGGCCGCCCCTGCTGGACCAGCTTGCGGGACTCGTCCGGCACGTAGAAGACCGGCTGGAGCTCGCGGTAGCGGCCGGACTCCTCGTTGTACGACCAGCCCACGCGATGCCGCATGAACTCGCGGAAGACGAAGATCGGCGCGTTGATGAAGAAGGTCATCGAGTTGTGCTCGAAGGGGCTGCCGTGCCGGTCCCGCATCAGGAAGTTGATCAGCCCCTTGGAACGCTCCGGGTCCTTGTCCAGCTCGTCGAGGGACTGCTCACCGACGGTCGACACACGGGCCGCGAACAGCACGTCGGCGTCGGCCGCGCTGTGCTTCACCAGTTCCACGGTGACGTCGCTGCGGAGATCGATCTTGAAGTCGTCGTCAGGGGTCTCGGTCACGGTTCGGGGGGGCCTTCCCATCTCGTCTCTTGGCGCAGCCACTCTACGGCCCGCCAAACGGGGGGCCGGGCACCCTCCTGCGATGAAATCGCTGAAACCGGGCACCTGCGGGGGGATTCATTCGTCTGTACCGGTAGCACCACCGAAAGCACCGGTTCGTTCCCGAGAGGAGATGCAATCCTGATGTTCCGCCGGCGTGAGCCCGTCCCCTTCGCCTTTCTCGCCGAGGCCGACAGGTTCCGCAGCAATGTCACTCCCCCGCCCCCCGAGCGGGCGTCCTTCGGCCAGCTGGCCGGGCGCTGGCTGCTGGGCCTGACCATCGTCGCCGCCCTCGTGGGCTCCCTGGTCATCGGGATGCCCGCCCTGTCACTCGACCACTCCTCGTCCCAGACCCAGCAGTCGCAGGCGTCCGACGGCCGCTGAGGGGTCACCGCGCCGGTCCTGACTCCATCCGGCCCCCCGAGAGTGGTGACCGGGAACACAGGTCGATAACCTCACCGGGCACAGCCCACGCCCTGGACGAGTGAGGACCCGCCGTGCCCCTGCCCTTCCTGACGGCCGACCGCGCCTTCGAGGCAGCCGACGACGCAGCGCTGCCGTACGACGACCGCGACCGCTGGCGCCGGCCCTACCGTCCGGGTCCGTGGCGCGTGGGGACGGCGGCGATCATGCTGCTGCTCGCCTCGTTCGTGCTGTTCGCGGCGGTGATCATCGCCGCGACGGCCACGCCCGCGTCCGCCGGTGTGATCTTCGGTGTCGCGGCGGTCGTCATCGTCTGCGCGCTGCGGCTGCTGCGGATGGGCGTGTGGGTGAGCGCGCGGGGGCTGCGGCACGTGGCCTTCCTCAGGACGCGTACGGCGCCCTGGGGGCAGGTCGCGCAGGTGCGGACGGTGCAGCAGCCGGTGCGCTGGCTGGGGCTGCCGCGCACGGTGCAGGGCCAGGCACTGGTCCTGCTGCGGCAGGGGCGGGCGGCCGGTGGCGCGCCGACGCTGCTGACGACGCACAACGCGGACTTCCTCGCCCGGCCGGAGGCCTTCGACCGGGCCGCGGACTCCGTGGAGGCATGGGCGGACGAGTACCGGCGCGGCTGAGATCACCGCACACACAGGGGTGGGGGGGGGGGCGCGGGGGGGGGGCCCCCCCCCCCGGGGGGGGGGGGGCGGGGGCCCCCGGGCCCCCCCCCCCCCCGCCCGGGGGGGCGGGGGCCCCCCCCGCCCCCGGCCACGC
>NZ_JBEXTV010000129.1:0-5095 GCF_040628835.1 Streptomyces sp. NPDC006134
GGGCTGCGCCCGGAGCAAGCGAACCCCCGCGCTGCGCGCGGGGGTTGCGCTCCCGCTCCGCGGGAGCGCTTGCGGGACGGTGTGCGTCCCGCACACCCGGCCTGCTACGCAGGCCGGGTGACGCTCCGTTCGCTGCGCTCTCGGAGTGGCGGGGCTTCGTCCTCCTACCGGGCTTCCGCTGCGCTGCAGCCCGGGTCGGCGGGTCCGCTGTGCTCCCCCGCTTGACGGTCCTTCCGGCTGCGCCTTCAGGACCGTTGGGGCCCGCTTCGCGGGCCTGGCTGGCTACAAGAGGCGGGGTGCTTGTTCGATTCGGATGTCGGCGTAGCGGCTTCATCCAGTTTGATGCACATGTAGTATTGGCGAAATCGTGAGACACATCTTAATGACCTGATGCGGGCCCAGATGTCCGCGCTCTCGGAAAAGGGAAGACGTATGTGGAGTGCTCAGGACGTGGCGCGGGATCACGTCCGGCGTCAGGCGAATGGCCTGGATGCCGCCGCCGTTGCGGAGAAGGTCGCGGAGGCCGCTGTCCGTGAGCGGGAAACCGCGGAGCGGCTGAGGGGGAACGGCTCCTTCTACAAGTTCGAGATGGACCGGGAGCGGTTGGCTGTCACCTGGCTGGCCAAACACGCTGAGTGGCAGCGCGTCAGGGACTTGATGAGTGTGCTCGGTTGGAGTGTGTACGAGCCGGAGCAGGATGTTCAGGGCTCGGTGTGGGCTCGTGAGCGTGAGGAACGGCTTGCTGATGCGCTTGCCGCACAGGCCGCCTCCGGGGAACAGGGGCGGGAGGGAGCGGATGAGCTGCGTGTGGAGGTCTGGCTGTCCGCCGCGTCCAGCCGGCTACTCCGGACGGTGGCCTACCGGGCGGGGCTGCCTCCCTCTCAGGTCCTGGCCCAGCTCGCCGAGCGGATCGTGGTAGGCGATGACGGTACGGTGTCCGTCCCGCCCTTCACGCCGTCCCAGTGATTCCCGAAGCGAGTGAAAAATAAGTCAGAGGGAGGGCTTGATAATGCTGGGTATTCAGCTTCGGGAACACCAGGTGGCTCAGAAAGCAGCTTTCCGTAGGTGGGTGGGGTTTCCTGCAAGATCATCTGTACCGTCGGAGGGGGCGCGGGGCACGATCGTGTCCGCGACCGGATCCGGGAAAACGATCACGGCGGCCGCGTGCGCGCTGGAGTGCTTCCCGGGCGGGCGGATCCTCGTGACCGTGCCCACCCTGGACCTGCTCGTGCAGACCGCCCAGGCGTGGCACCGGGTGGGCCACCGGGCCCCGATGGTCGCGGTGTGCTCGCTGGAGAACGACCCGGTACTGAACGAGCTGGGGGTGCGCACCACAACCAACCCGATCCAGCTTGCCCTGTGGGCCGGGCGCGGACCGCTGGTGGTGTTCGCCACGTACGCCTCTCTCGTGGACCGCGAGGACATCGACGCACCCGAGGGCCAGGGCAAGGTGCGCGGGCCGCTGGAGGCCGCCCTGGCGGGCGGGGAGCGTCTGTACGGCCAGCGCATGGCCGGCTTCGACCTCGCGATCGTGGACGAAGCCCACTCAACCGCGGGGGAGCTTGGTCGGCCGTGGGCGGCGATCCACGACAACGCCCGCATCCCCGCCGATTACCGGCTCTACCTCACCGCGACCCCGCGCATCCTCGCCGCGCCCCACCCGCAGAAGGGCGCGGCCGGCCAGGAGCTGGAGATCGCGTCGATGGGCCGGGACTCCGCCACCTACGGGCCATGGCTTGCCGAGCTCGGGTTGAGCGAAGCGATCGAGCGGGGCATCCTCGCCGGGTTCGAGATCGACGTCCTCGAGATCCGCGACCCCTCCCCCGTTCTGGGGAAGTCGGAGAAGGCGCGGCGGGGCCGGCGCCTGGCCTTGCTGCAGACCGCGCTGTTGGAGCACGCCGCGAAGTGGAACCTGCGTACGGTCATGACGTTCCACCAGAAGGTGGAAGAGGCCGCCACGTTCGCGGAGAAGCTGCCGCAGACGGCCGCGCACCTGTACGTCAACGACGCCTCTGAGGAGGACCTGGCGCAGGCGGAGGAGCTGCCCGCGTCGTCGATCGACGCGGAGTTCTACGAGCTGGAGGCCGGCCGCCACGTACCGCCGGACCGGGTGTGGTCGGCGTGGCTGTGCGGCGACCACCTCGTCACCGAGCGGCGCGAGGTGCTGCGGCAGTTCGCCAACGGGGTCGACACCATGGGCCGGCGGGTGCACCGGGCGTTCCTCGCCAGCTGCCGTGTGCTCGGGGAAGGGGTGGACATCACCGGCGAACGGGGTGTGGAGGCCGTCTGCTTCGCCGACACCCGCGGCTCCCAGGTCGAGATCGTGCAGAATATCGGCCGCGCGCTCAGGCTCAACCGCGACGGCTCCACCAAGGTCGCGCGGATCATCGTGCCGGTCTTCCTCGAGCCCGGCGAGGACCCGCAGGACATGGTCGCCTCCGCCAGCTTCCGACCGCTCGTAGCCGTTTTGCAGGGCCTGCGCAGTCATGATGAACGACTCGTGGAACAGCTCGCCTCCCGTGCTCTCACCCACGGGAAGCGCAAGGTGCATGTCCGGCGCGATGAGGAAGGGCGGATCGTCGGGGCCGGCGGCGAGGAAGGCGAGGGCCAGGAGCACGACGACGGCGCCGACGTCGCTGCCGAGTCGGCGCTGCTCAACTTCTCCAGCCCGCGCGACGCCACCACGATCGCCGCGTTCCTGCGTACGCGGGTGTACCGGCCGGAGTCCCTGGTGTGGCTGGAGGGCTACCAGGCCCTGCTCCGCTGGCGGAAGGAGAACGAGATCAGCGGCCTGCATGCCGTTCCTTACGACGTTGAGGTCGAAGTCGGGGCGACCAAGGCTTTTCCGCTCGGACGATGGGTCCACCAGCAGCGGAAGGCGCTGCGTGCGGGCGAGCTGGAGCCACGGCGCAAAGAGCTGCTCGACTTGCCGGCGGCCGGGATGGTGTGGGAGCCCGGCGAGGAAGCCTGGGAGAACAAGCTCGCCGCGCTGCGGTCCTACCGGCGGGCCACCGGGCACCTCGCGCCCCGCCAGGACGCCGTCTGGGGTGAGGGCGAGGCGATGGTACCCATCGGTCAGCACATGGCCAATCTCCGTAGGAAGGGCGGCCTGGGGAAGAACCCGGATAGGGCCGCGGAGCGCGCACAGCAGCTGGCCGCAATCGACCCGGACTGGAACTGCCCTTGGCCGCTCGACTGGCAGCGGCACTACCGCGTCCTTGCGGACCTGGTCGACGCTGACGGCACGCTGCCCGAAATCGCCCCAGGCGTGCTCATGGACGGCGATGACATCGGCAAATGGCTCCAGCGGCAGAAGCAGCCGGGTGCCTGGGCACAGCTCTCCACCGAGCAGCAGGAACGGCTGTCCAGCCTTGGCATCAAGCCCGCTGAGGTGCCGACTCCCGCCCCCGCGGCTGAGCGCGCGACGAAGAGCCCGAACAAGGCACAGCAGGCGTTCCAACGGGGTCTGGCGGCCCTCGCTCAGTGGGTAAAGCGGGAGGGCCACCGGCCAGTGCCACGCGGCCACAGTGAGGAGATCGCGGTCGACGGCGAGGCAGAGCCGGTGGTCGTGAAGCTGGGCGTGTGGGTATCGAACACGAAATCGAGACGCGACAAGCTCGCCCAGGAGCAGCTCGACGCGCTGCGGAAGCTCGGCATGGACTGGGCATGATTGGCGGGCATTATGGCGCATCTGGTGCCCGCGCCGACCAGCACGCCGTGGCTCACAAGGCACTCCGCGAGGGCTGCCTCGGTGGGGATGATCCGCGCTGTCCGAACTGTCGACGAAAGATCGTGCGGCGTCTTACTCTGCGTGTGCAGAAGGTGACGAGACGAGGGAAGGTCGTGGCCAGCCCTTGCTTGGAGGGCCCTGAGGGTGCGTGCTTGCATGTGCGGGCCGCCGGGGTGGCAGGACGCGGTGCGCATGCTCTTGCTGATCAATGCGGCGGCTCATGAACCGCGACCCGGCGTGGACGGTGAGGTGCCGGCCGAGTGCGTGGGTGTGGTCCGCGCGCAGGTGCGGCTGCAGAAGCTCGATTTCTGGGTGCGCTACCCCGACTATCTGGCTTATGAGCTGATGACGGAGCACGAGAAGGCTCCGGATGAGCCTGCGCTGCTCGATCTGGCCGAGGACATCCTCTCCTCCCAGGAACCGGACCTGCGTCGGTTTCCGATGCTACGGCACCGCTTTGGTGCCTTCGAGGAGCTCGACGACGCCCTCGCGGTACTGGTCGAACGGGGCTTGCTGAAAAAGACGCAGGTCTTGCGGGAGCGGAAGGTGGTCGAGCACCGCTACTACCTGTTGCAGGCGGGCCGCACGCTTGCCGTGAACATCGTCGCAGAGGCCCCGGCGCTGGCCTGGTACGTGGAGCGGACCAAGCGGGTGGTGGCGTTGGTTGACGGGCTGGGAGGGACACAGCTGAAGAAACGCCAGTATCTGTTGCGGGACTACGCCGACACGCCCATCGGGTCGTACATCACCCCAATCACTGATCAGGCGCGGGCAAGGCTGCGGGCGCTGCGAGCCATCGCGGCACCCCCACAGGCCAGTGCACCAGCTGACGGACAGGAGGCGTCGTGACCAAGCCGGACCCCGTGGCTACGCCACCGGTTGTGCCCACCGCCGACGACATTCTGACCCAGGCCGCCGCCCGGTTGGACGTCGCCAAGCACCAGGTCGAGCGTGCCCTTGCCGAAGCCAACATCGCGCTGACAACGCCAGCCCCTGCCGACCGGCGCCTGCGCATCCTGCGTCTGCGAGTCGACGGGATCAAGCACGACGGCGAGCCGTTCACCATCGACCGGCCCTTTGAGCCCGGAATCTGGGCCATCGTGCGCCCGGAGAACAGCGCTGGTAAGACCAGCCTGCTGGAGTTTTTGGTCTGGGCGCTGCGCGGGGCCCCGCGCGATCTGCCACCAGGCGTCCAATCCTGGGTACGCACGCTGCGTCTGGACCCCGTAGTGGCTGGCAAACCCACTCGGATCGCTCTGGAGCAGATCCCTGAGCTGCCCCGAGTTTCGTAGAGTCCGGTGATCTTGTTTCAGGCGGACTGCGGGGAGGCTTCCTGTTGTCGCCGCCCGTCGCGTTCGTACTCGG
>NZ_JBEXTV010000130.1:1774-4968 GCF_040628835.1 Streptomyces sp. NPDC006134
TGGGTGGCTGGTCGTTGTTTGAGAACTGCACAGTGGACGCGAGCATCTGTGGCCAAGTTTTTAAGGGCGCACGGTGGATGCCTTGGCACCAGGAACCGATGAAGGACGTGGGAGGCCGCGATAGGCCCCGGGGAGTCGTCAACCAGGCTTTGATCCGGGGGTGTCCGAATGGGGAAACCCGGCAGTCGTCATGGGCTGTCACCCGCTGCTGAACACATAGGCAGTGTGGAGGGAACGCGGGGAAGTGAAACATCTCAGTACCCGCAGGAAGAGAAAACAACCGTGATTCCGGGAGTAGTGGCGAGCGAAACCGGATGAGGCCAAACCGTATGCGTGTGAGACCCGGCAGGGGTTGCGTATGCGGGGTTGTGGGATCTCTCTTTCACGGTCTGCCGGCCGTGGGACGAGTCAGAAACCGTTGATGTAGGCGAAGGACATGCGAAAGGTCCGGCGTAGAGGGTAAGACCCCCGTAGTCGAAACGTCAGCGGCTCGTTTGAGAGACACCCAAGTAGCACGGGGCCCGAGAAATCCCGTGTGAATCTGGCGGGACCACCCGCTAAGCCTAAATATTCCCTGGTGACCGATAGCGGATAGTACCGTGAGGGAATGGTGAAAAGTACCCCGGGAGGGGAGTGAAATAGTACCTGAAACCGTGTGCCTACAAGCCGTGGGAGCGTCGGAGTGGAGCTTGCTTCACTCTCGTGACTGCGTGCCTTTTGAAGAATGAGCCTGCGAGTTTGCGGTGTGTTGCGAGGTTAACCCGGGTGGGGTAGCCGTAGCGAAAGCGAGTCCGAATAGGGCGGTTGAGTAGCACGCTCAAGACCCGAAGCGGAGTGATCTAGCCATGGGCAGGTTGAAGCGGAGGTAAGACTTCGTGGAGGACCGAACCCACCAGGGTTGAAAACCTGGGGGATGACCTGTGGTTAGGGGTGAAAGGCCAATCAAACTCCGTGATAGCTGGTTCTCCCCGAAATGCATTTAGGTGCAGCGTCGTGTGTTTCTTGCCGGAGGTAGAGCACTGGATAGGCGATGGGCCCTACCGGGTTACTGACCTTAGCCAAACTCCGAATGCCGGTAAGTGAGAGCGCGGCAGTGAGACTGTGGGGGATAAGCTCCATGGTCGAGAGGGAAACAGCCCAGAGCATCGACTAAGGCCCCTAAGCGTACGCTAAGTGGGAAAGGATGTGGAGTCGCAGAGACAACCAGGAGGTTGGCTTAGAAGCAGCCACCCTTGAAAGAGTGCGTAATAGCTCACTGGTCTAGTGATTCCGCGCCGACAATGTAGCGGGGCTCAAGCGTACCGCCGAAGTCGTGTCATTCACACATAAGGGCCAACGCCTGTGTGGATGGGTAGGGGAGCGTCGTCTGCCGGGTGAAGCAGCCGCGGAAGCGAGTTGTGGACGGTTGACGAGTGAGAATGCAGGCATGAGTAGCGATTCACACGTGAGAAACGTGTGCGCCGATTGACTAAGGGTTCCTGGGTCAAGCTGATCTGCCCAGGGTAAGTCGGGACCTAAGGCGAGGCCGACAGGCGTAGTCGATGGATAACCGGTTGATATTCCGGTACCCGCTGTGGAGCGTCAAACATCGAGCATCGTGATGCTAAGGCCGTGAAGCCGCCCCTGATCTCTTCGGAGTGAGGGGGAGTGGTGGAGCCGCCGAACCAAGCGGTTAGTAGGTGAGTGATGGGGTGACGCAGGAAGGTAGTCCATCCCGGGCGGTGGTTGTCCCGGGGTAAGGGTGTAGGACGGTGTGTAGGCAAATCCGCACGCCATGAGTCTGAGACCTGATGCCGAGCCGATTGTGGTGAAGTGGATGATCCTATGCTGTCGAGAAAAGCCTCTAGCGAGTTTCATGGCGGCCCGTACCCTAAACCGACTCAGGTGGTCAGGTAGAGAATACCGAGGCGTTCGGGTGAACTATGGTTAAGGAACTCGGCAAAATGCCCCCGTAACTTCGGGAGAAGGGGGGCCACACCTGGTGATGATCTTTACGGTCTGAGCTGGGGGTGGCCGCAGAGACCAGCGAGAAGCGACTGTTTACTAAAAACACAGGTCCGTGCGAAGCCGTAAGGCGATGTATACGGACTGACGCCTGCCCGGTGCTGGAACGTTAAGGGGACCGGTTAGCTCCATTTCGGTGGGGCGAAGCTGAGAACTTAAGCGCCAGTAAACGGCGGTGGTAACTATAACCATCCTAAGGTAGCGAAATTCCTTGTCGGGTAAGTTCCGACCTGCACGAATGGCGTAACGACTTCTCGACTGTCTCAACCATAGGCCCGGTGAAATTGCACTACGAGTAAAGATGCTCGTTTCGCGCAGCAGGACGGAAAGACCCCGGGACCTTTACTACAGTTTGATATTGGTGTTCGGTTCGGCTTGTGTAGGATAGCTGGGAGACTGTGAAAGCCATACGCCAGTATGGTGGGAGTCGTCGTTGAAATACCAGTCTGGTCGTGCTGGATGTCTAACCTGGGTCCGTGATCCGGATCAGGGACAGTGTCTGATGGGTAGTTTAACTGGGGCGGTTGCCTCCTAAAGGGTAACGGAGGCGCCCAAAGGTTCCCTCAGCCTGGTTGGCAATCAGGTGTTGAGTGTAAGTGCACAAGGGAGCTTGACTGTGAGACCGACGGGTCGAGCAGGGACGAAAGTCGGGACTAGTGATCCGGCGGTGGCTTGTGGAAGCGCCGTCGCTCAACGGATAAAAGGTACCCCGGGGATAACAGGCTGATCTTCCCCAAGAGTCCATATCGACGGGATGGTTTGGCACCTCGATGTCGGCTCGTCGCATCCTGGGGCTGGAGTCGGTCCCAAGGGTTGGGCTGTTCGCCCATTAAAGCGGTACGCGAGCTGGGTTTAGAACGTCGTGAGACAGTTCGGTCCCTATCCGCTGTGCGCGTAGGAGTCTTGAGAAGGGCTGTCCCTAGTACGAGAGGACCGGGACGGACGAACCTCTGGTGTGCCAGTTGTTCTGCCAAGGGCATGGCTGGTTGGCTACGTTCGGGAGGGATAACCGCTGAAAGCATCTAAGCGGGAAGCCTGCTTCGAGATGAGGGCTCCCACCCACTTGATGGGGTAAGGCTCCCAGTAGACGACTGGGTTGATAGGCCGGATCTGGAAGCCAGGCAACTGGTGGAGGTGACCGGTACTAATAGGCCGAGGGCTTGTCCTCAGTTGCTCGCGTCCACTGTGTT
>NZ_JBEXTV010000131.1:0-4782 GCF_040628835.1 Streptomyces sp. NPDC006134
CGGGGGGGGACCGGGGGGACGCCCCGGACCCCCCCCCCGCGCCGGGGGCCCCGGGCGCGGGCCCCGGCCCCGGCGGCGGCGGCGCCCGTGATGCCTCCTGCCGCCGGCGCCACACTGCACGCCGGCACCGGGCTCGTCCCGGCCTCTCCCCCGCCGGCATTTCCCGCCGGCCGCCGGTGACCTGACTGCGGCACGGGCGCTGAGCTTGGCCACGGGGTTCACCGTGGCAGCGGATCGGCCCACTGCTCGCGCGCTTACCTGAAGGCCGGTCCCGGCGGTGGCACGGTCGGCCTTAGGCCTGAACTGGATCGCCGCGGTCCCGACCGGGGTGCGGGACCGCAGCCGGGAGCAGCCAGGACACATGCCTCTCAAGCACCCAGCACGCGTGTCACCAACGTCCCGGGACAGCACACCTAGGGAATCTGTCCGGCCTCGTCGACGATGCCGCTGTCGAGGACGGCGACGGAGGTGACGACGGTGCCGGCCTTGCCCCAGGCGTTGTCCTCCACGAGGACCGTGCGCTCACCCAGCAGTCGGGCTGTGCTCCTGTCGAAGATCCACTCAGTGCGTTCGCCCTCGTGTGTTCGGACGACGGCGACCCCGTTCCGGCCTGCCGCGTCGACGGCGTCGGGGACGACGTCGACCCCGGGAATGAGGGCAGCGGCCCGGTAGAGGGCCGCAGCGGTCTCGGGGGGAGTCACCCCGTTGCGCAGAAGATCGCCGATCGTGACGAAGGCTTCCTGATCCGGCCCCGTCGTGGAGTCGGAACCGGTTCCGTGATTCTCCTGGGCGTCGTCGCGGATCCGCTGCAGCAGGGCGTCGGGATCGGTCGGCAGGGCGGCCAGGAAGTTGTAGGTCGGTGAGTTCAGGTCGCCTCGGCCCGGAGTGCCCGGCAGCAGGGTGTCGTTGCCGCTCTTGCGCCGCAGAGTCCGCTCGCTGCCGTCCACCGATGTCCACTGCTCCATCCCCTCGTCCTCGCGCAGGAGTTCCATGGAGCCGGCCTTGGTCTCGGACAGCACCGACGTATGACCGACCGTCTTGACATACGAGTACTGCCCGGCGCGCACCTTCGTCTGCGGCGTCACAGCGGCGGCCAGGGCCGCTCTCTCCAGCAGTTCGACCGACGCGGCCGAGGCCGGAGGCACGTTACGCGGAGCGCCAGGGGAACCGGAGCCCAGGCCAAGGACGGCGACGGTCGCTCCAGCAGCCACTGCCGTACCCAGCACCAGTCCCCAGCGCCCTCTCGGCCACAGCGCCAGGCGGGGAGAGCGGGAGCGCGCCTGCCGGTCGACCTCGCTCAAGAAGTGCTCACGGCGGACTCCCATCCGTCCGGGTGCCGGGTCCGGACAGGCAACCGGAGGCAGCACCCGGCCCGCCTGTTCACGCTCGGACCGTTCCCGCTGTTCCGGATTCATCGTGTGCTCCTCCTGGGGAAGGCGCGGGCTGCGGCCACCCCGCTCGGCGATATGTGTCCGCTGCCGGTCCGCGGTTCCGCGCCATGCGGATCTGCGGCAAGCTCCTCCTCGACGAGCCCGCGCAGTTTCTCTCTCGCCCGTGAGAGCCGGGAACGTACCGTGCCCACAGGAATCCCCAACGCCTCAGCGGCCGCCGTGTACCCCAGATCGGACCAGACGACCAGAGTGAAAACCTCGCGCTCGGTCCGCTTCAGGCGGTGCAGCGCTCGGGCCGCGGCGGCCAGCCGCTGAGCGTCGGCCATCTGCCCGGCCACCTCGTCCGAAAAGTCGGGCAACGCTTCCGGCGGCGGTAGACGGGACATCGCCTCCCGGTGCCGGCGAGCCGCTCTGGCGGTGTTGCGCATCACGTTGGTCGCGATACCCAAGAGCCACGCCCGGATGTTTCTGACTTCCTCGCGCAGCTTGCCGCGCAGCCGCCATGCCTCCAGAAAGGTGAGGGACATGACGTCCTCGGCAAGGGCCCAGTCACCCGTCGTCCGGATCGCGTGGGCGTAGACGACGCGCGCATGCTCGTCGAAGATCTCGGCGAACGCCACCCGATCGCCGGACCGGACCCGTTCATGCAAAAGGAAGTTCACAGCAACAAGTGTCCGCACAGACACACCGGTTCCACTTCCTCCCCGCCGCAGACGGAGCGCCCTGCACCACGGCGCCCACCGACGCGATCCCTGCCGCCCATCCGGGCGTCGTCTGGGAGCAGTTGCAAGCGGTGGAGAAAGACCGGCGCGCAGGCGGCATCGCCGGCTCGCGGCACTGAAGGTTTCACCCAGCCGAGTTGCCAACTGCCCGACGAAGGAAGCCTGTCTGCGGCATCCTCGTCTCGTGCACACGCGGTCACGCTGTGCACCGGCGTGTGAGGGAAGGGGAACGACCGTGGCCTGGCAGACGGAGGAGTTCGGGGCGTCCCACGAGGGCATCGTGGGGGCGGTCCTGGCCGACGGCAGCGAGCCCAAGCCGGTCTACCTGGACACCGGCAGCGGCGGTGAGGGCCATCAGACCAGCGAGTGGTGGGCATACACCGGCCGGTGGGGACGCCCGAAAGCGGCCGGCCACCGGGCGGCGTGCGCGTGCGGCTGGCGCGGCCAGACCTACCCGATCGACTGGGACCAGCTCGAGCCCGGTGACGGCCGGCTCGACGACCTGGACGTCGCCGACGCGTACGACGACTGGGCCGACCACATCGACACCGTCAGCCGGCAGACCGTGCCGCTCCCCGACGACCTCACCGAAACCCTCACCCGGCTCCGCAAGCAGCTCGCCCGGCTCACCGACCAGGCGCCCGTGGCCGCGTTACGGGCCGTCGGCGAACTCGAGCGCCTTGCCCGCGCCGTCGGGCACGAGGCCGCCTGCGCCACCGAAGCCGACGAACTCTCCCCGAAGCCATCGGCAAGAGCCTCGGCATCAGCGCGGACGCTGTCCGCTCGCTGCTGCTCCGCCACCAGCTGCACCGCTAGAACCACGCACGGCACGTCGTTCACCGAGCCCTCACGGCGCGTCCTGCTGCGTTTCCCGGAGCGGGTGCGGCAGCGGGCTCTCGCGTGCACCCGATGATGGTGCGCCGGGGAGGAACGGCGCACGGCCGAGGCAGAGCGGTGCCGCGCGCACGGTGGTCCACTGGAGTCTCAGGGGCTGATCGAGCAGGGGCTGGGCGGACGGTCCGCGTCCACGTCGGCGGCTGCTGAAGTGGCGGCAAACGCAGTCGCGGCATCGCACGCGACCAGGCCCTCTGCGCCCTTGCGGAGGGCGTCGGTCCCTGCCCGCGGTGTCGGCCGGTCACCGAACCGGGGCGAGTAAGCGTCAGGATCTGTGGATGTGCGTGGTCAGCCGATCGTGAGCTGCCATCTGATCTCTCCGTCGTGCCACTGGTCGGTGGGAGTGAGGCCGGCTGCAGCGGCAACGGCGGTGGATGCCTTGTGGTCCGGGTGGATGTGGGCGACGACCGTGTGCACCGGGTGTTTCCCGAGCCAGGCGACGAGTCCTTGGGCTGCCTCGGTGGCGATGCCGCGCCGCTGCCAGGCAGTTCCGACCACCCAGGCGACCTCCGCAGTGGCTCCGCGGTCGTCAGCGGTGATCGTCGCCTGGACGTAGCCGGTCAGACAGGCGGCGTCGCGGAGCTGGATAGTCCAGTTGCACCAGGATTCGCCGGGGCGGGGCGAACCGGCCACCCAGCGTTCGTAGCGGGCACGCACGGCCGGGGCGGTGTCCGGGGCACCGCCAGTGAAGGTGTGCAGGCCGGGGTCGGACAGCACCACGGCCATCTCGTCGGCGTGCTCGACCTGCAGGGGAAGTAAGGCCAGGCGGTCGGTGTGGATGGTTTCGGGCTTGAGGGTGATCATGCTGCCTCCTGGTCGGGACGTTCGACGAGTATGCCGCGCTCGACGTGGGCACCGGCCCTGACCAGGGCGACGAGGCGGGGCGCGTGCACCGCGCGCCACCGGTTCCGGGCGGACTCGACGATGAGGAAGCGTCCGAAGCGAGGGTGCGGGCCTTCGAAAGCTCTGAGCTGCGCGAAGAGACACTCAGCCGGCCAGTCGCCTGGAAAACGGATCACGTGTCGCCGAATGTCGGGTCCGATGTGCTGCCTCATGACGGCGTCCAGGCGGCGAAGGCGTCGACAAGGCCGGTGCGGAACCACTCGCCGGGGACCGAGCCCGGGTTCTTGCCGGCGTCGTAGAAGGCGACGTCGGTGAAGGTGACGTCGGTGAAGGTGACCAGGGCGAAGGCATCGAGGTTCTCGCAGAAGATCGGCCTGCCGCGGCCGAACCCGATGAGAAGCCAGAAGATGCCCGGTGAAGCGGTGTTCTGGAGCAGAGAACGGACCTCTGCTCTGTCCCAGGCTCATCACCGACCGGGGGTCACGACGAAGGCAGGGTCTGCAGCTCCGGATCCCTGATAGTGACCGACGGCGCATCGCATCGCATCGACGGCACTGCCCCACCCCCGGTCAGCCTGGGTATGCAGCTGTCCGATACGGCCGCGGCAGTTGTCCAGCCGGATCTCCTCCAGGAACGGCTCGTGTCCGCTGGAGAGGCCGGCGGGCACTGCGCCGTCGTCATCAAGGCCGGCCGACAGGGCCAAGTCCCCTTCGGCGAAGGCCGGCATCGTGAGCGACTGACTCGTAGGGCTCTTCCCTGTGCCAGTCGTGATCCAAGATGAGGCAGTTCGCAGCTCGTCGCCCCGAGGTCCCTCGGTGTGCGAGAGCCCGGCCGACCTGACGAAGCCGGAGCGGCGGGCCCGGGGGGGCCCCCCCGCCCGGCCGGGGGGGGGGGGGGCCCCCCCCCGCGGCGGGGGGGCGGGCCGAAAAAAG
>NZ_JBEXTV010000132.1:0-4776 GCF_040628835.1 Streptomyces sp. NPDC006134
GCGGCCCGCCCCGCACCAACGCTCGCCGCCGGGGCCGGGGCCCCCGCGCCCCCCCCCCCCCCCCCCCACCAGAAGGGGTGAACGGTCGTAACTTTCCCGTGCGGGAGACGTTCTGTCGCGCTAAGAGATCACGCCGAGGGATCACGCGCTCGCGGAATGCCGCAGTCCGAGTCCGGCCCGCCCGCTCGCCGCCGCCCGCCGCCGCTGCCCGCTGTCGCCCGTCGGCTGCCCGTCAGCTGCCCGGGTACGGCCAGGGGTTGGGGAGGCAGTGGACGCCCTCGCGGGGGTCGAGGAACTTGGTCTGCTGCTGCATGACCGGGGCGAGCTCGCCGTCCTTGTCGCAGGTCACGTGGGAGTGACCGAGACGGTGGCCGACCTCGTGGTTGATCAGCATCTGCCGGTACGCGTGGATCTCGTCGCCGTACGTCTCCGAGCCCTGCGCCCACCGGTAGGCGTTGATCATCACGCGCTCGGTGGCGGCCGAGTCGCAGGACACGTTGTCGACGGTGGTGTCCAGGCCGGACTTGGCGCACCAGTCGGCGGTGGTCCCGGGACTGGCGAGGGTGATCACGAAGTCGGGGTGCCCGGAGTGGATGCGTTCGAACGCGAGGGCGCCGTCGTGCGCCCAGCTCCGGTCGTCGTTGAGCGTCTTCTGCACGGCCTGCGCGAACAGCTTGCCGTCCAGGCCGAGCCCCTTCTCGACGTCCACGCGGTAGGTGAACTTCTGTCCCTTGCCCGGTGCCTTGTCGACGCCCGGGACCGCGTAGAACGTGCCCGGACCCTTCAGCGTGGCGCTGAGCGGGTACTTCCTGTCCATCTTCTGCTCGTACGTCAGCGGCACCGCACCGGCGGACACCGACGGCGTCGGCCGCCCGTCCGCGCGCGAGGCGGGATCGCGGTCGTCCCGCGCCTGGTCACCGGCAGACCGCGGCTGTACGCCTTGGCCGTCCCGCCCGTCGGCGACCTGGCCGGCGACGACGACCGCGAGCACGGTGGTGACGGCGGCGGCCGCGATACCGGTGTAGGTACGCCCCCTGCCGCCCTTGGCGGGGGCGGACCCGCCGGTGGGCGGCGCGTCGTCCGTGCCGTACGCGGTGCCGGCACCGCCGGCCCGGCCGGAGTCCCGGTCGGTGACGGAGGCGTGAGGGTCGGCGGCCCGCGCGGGAGTGCCGGTACGGCGACGGGAACGGGGGACGGAGACGTCGTCGTCCGCGTCGAAGGCGTCCACGTAGTCCTGCCGCGGTCCCGTGAGGTCCGCCCATCGCTGCCCCTGCCCCTGCTGCCGCGGGAAGGCGACACCCGGGCCGGAGCCTGCAGAAGCACCGGAGCCCGCAGAAGCGTCGGGGCCCGCGGACCGCCCCCGTGCCCCGCTCAGCCGGCCCCAGCCGCCCCCGCCTTCGTGCTGCTCGGGGTGGCCGCCGCGGACCTGCGGGGCACCCTGCGCCGGCGTGCCGCCGGGGAAACGGGGCACACCCCCCGCGGGCGTGCCCTCGCCCGCCGGGTGCGGGACACCGTGCGCCGGTCCCCCGCCGGAGACGCGCGGCACCCCGTGCGCCGGTGTCCCGTCCGGGTGGCGCCGGACACCGTGCGCCGGCGTCCCGTCCGGAAGGCGCGCTCCCGCGTACCCCGGCGATCCGCCCCTCGGCGGCGCCTGTTCGCCCGCCTGCGGTCCGGGCATCCGCCGGCGGCCCGTCCCCGGCCCCGGCACGCCGACCGGCCCCGGCCTCTGCCCGGCGCCCGGCTGCCCCGGTCCGCTCTCCCGTACTCCAGTTGTGTCCGCGGCCTCGCCCTCGGGGGCCGGTCCGCGGCGGCTGTGGCGTCCCACGTCGCGCCTCAGCCTCCCGTGTTCTCGTCGGCGGGCACGCCGTCCGCGGCCCCGCGTGTGTCCGTACCGGCCGCCGGCTTCCCGGTGTCCGCGAGGAATTCGCGGAACGCCGTGGCGACCGTCTCCGGATACTCCATCATGGCCACGTGTCCCGCCTCCGGCAGGGTCAGCAGCCGGGAGTCGCGGAAGGCACGGGCGGCCCGCTGGGCCATGCGGTAGCCGACGAGCCGGTCCCGGCCGCCGTACACGAGCAGGGTCGGCGCGAGGACCCGCTCGGCCTGCCGCCACAGCCCGTGCTGGCCGCCGACCGTGTAGGCGTTGACGATCCCCCGCGCGGAACGCGCCATCGCGTCCCAGAAGTACGGCAGCCGCTGCCGCCGCTCCATCTCCTCCACGGCGTGCCGGAACCCCTCGGGCGTGACCCGTCCGGGATCGCCGTAGCACAGCGCCATGACACCGCGGACCCGCTGCTCCGCCGTCCACTCGCGGGTGAGCCGCGTGAAGAGCGCGGCCACTCCGGGCAGCGCCAGCAGTCCCGTCGGCACGGCGGAGCGCTGGACCCGGATCTCCGGCAGCGCGGGCGAGACGAGGGTCAGGGTGCGCACGAGGTCGGGCCGCACCGCGGCGACACGGGTCGCGACGGCGCCGCCGAGCGAGTTGCCGAACAGGTGCACGGGGCCACGTCCGCTCGCGTCCAGGTAACGGATGACCGCGCGCGCGTGCCCCGTGATCGAGTAGTTGCCGTCGTCCGGTGGCGGGGAGTCGCCGAAGCCGGGCAGGTCGACGGCCTCGTTGGCGGTGACGTCGTCCAGCAGCGGCATCAGCGCCGACCAGTTCTGCGAGGAACCGCCGAGGCCGTGGACGTAGAGCGCGGGCGGCAGCCCCTCGCGCGCCGGCCGCCTCGACCGGATCGTCAGCGTGATCCCCGGCAGCCGGACCGACCTGAGCCGCTCGCCTTCCGCGACCCTGACGGCGGCCACCTTCGGAAGCACGTTGGCGGGCGGCACGAAGGGCAGCTCGGTCGAAGACATGCGGCAATGTTACGAGACGATCACGTAGTGGTTCATGTGTTCGCCATCACAACCGGCCCTCCGCGCGGGCGTTCTCGCGCATGGAGTGGTCATACCTGCGCATACAAGAGGTACGTGCAACAAGAGGTACGTGCAAGAGGTACACGAGAGGCACGGCGGCGAAAAACCACCACGCCGGACCGTGACGGACAGCGACGGCGAACCGGTGTCGCAGCGTTCCGTCACGGTCCGGAAGCAGATCGCATAGCGTCCGGACCGGGTGTCTCCTAGGCTCGTAGAGAGGGCACCCGCATGTGGCCCCTGCATGTGTTCAGGGACGTTCGTAGGAAGGGAGCCCACCATGGCCGTAGACCCCACCGACCCCGAGACCTTCGAGGACGAGGAGACCCGGGACGACCAGGAGTTCGGCGTCGAGGCCCCCGAGGTCGACGCCGCCGAACAGCAGGCGGACATCGCGCCCGACCGCGACGATCCGCTGACCGGCGTGGACCCGGACCGCGCCAGCGAGGCCGATCTGATGGAGCAGACCCGGATCGTCACCCTCGACGAGGACGATTACCGGTGACACCGGTGATCGCGTGACACCGGTGACCCCGTGACAGGGAGCGGCGGAAGGCGCCGCCGAGCAGGAAAGAGCCCAATATTTGCCCGGCCTGAGCTTGTTTGAAACCTTCTGCGCGGCTTTCGTCACCGTCCGGTACGTGAAATTCTGCGCTCGCACCGCGCACACCACGGTTACCGAAAAGTACGATGGCGGCGCGGCGCACACCGCAAGTGGACGATTTTGGGAGGCGGCGTGACAGCCATCGAGCAGACAGAGGCGGTACGCCCGCGGGGCACGCGCCTGCCGCGCCGTGCCCGACGGAACCAGCTGCTGGGCGCCGCGCAGGAGGTCTTCGTGGCGCAGGGCTACCACGCGGCCGCGATGGACGACATCGCCGAGCGCGCCGGCGTCAGCAAGCCGGTGCTCTACCAGCACTTCCCGGGCAAGCTCGACCTCTACCTCGCCCTGCTGGACCAGCACTGCGAGTCCCTGATCCAGTCCGTACGCAACGCGCTGGCGTCGACGAACGACAACAAGCAGCGCGTCCGGGCGACGATGGACGCCTACTTCGCGTACGTCGAGGACGACGGCGGGGCCTTCCGCCTGGTCTTCGAGTCGGACCTGACGAACGAGCCCGCCGTGCGCGAGCGCGTCGACAAGGTCACCAACGAGTGCGCGGAGGCGATCTGCGACGTCATCGCCGAGGACACCGGCCTCTCGCGCGCGGAGTCGATGCTGCTCGCATCGGGCCTGGGCGGCCTCGCCCAGGTGGTGGCCCGCTCCTGGCTGCACAGCGACCGCAGCGTGCCGCGCGACCAGGCGGTCCAGCTGCTGGCCTCGCTGGCGTGGCGGGGCATCGCGGGCTTCCCGCTGCACGGCAACGAGCAGCACCACTGACAGGAGCCCACCGGGCTTTTGTTCCCGCCGCCTGTTCGCTCGTGGCGTTCCCGGGCGGAGCGTACGCCACGCTCACGCGGGCTAATGTGTGCTGGGTACGGCGCGGAAGGTCGCGCACTTCACTGACCGTCGGAGGGACATAGCCGTGGAGGTCAAGATCGGCGTGCAGCACGCGCCCCGCGAGATCGTTCTGGAGAGCGGTCAGAGCGCCGAGGAGGTCGAGCGGGTGGTGGCCGACGCCCTGGCCGGGAAGGCGCAGCTGCTGAGCCTCGTGGACGAGCACGGCCGCAAGGTGCTGGTCCCGGCCGACCGCCTCGCATACGTCGAGATCGGTGAGCCGGCTCCGCGCAAGGTGGGCTTCGGCGCGCTGTAGTCATGGCGCGGGGGTTTGGGGGGGGGCCCGCCGGGGGTGTGGACCGGGGCCCGGCCCGGGCGCCGCCGCCCCCGGCAAGCCCGGGGGCGGGCGGGGGGGGGCGGAG
>NZ_JBEXTV010000133.1:0-4765 GCF_040628835.1 Streptomyces sp. NPDC006134
GGTGCAGGTCCGCCATCAGCAGCATGTTCTCCTCGCCGGTGATCAGCCCGTCGACGGCGGAGAACTGCCCGGTGACCCCGATCGCGGCACGCACGCCGTCGGGTGAAGTGGCGACGTCGTGCCCGGCCACCTGGGCCTGCCCGCCGTCGGCGCCGATGAGCGTGGAGAGGATCTTCACCGCGGTGGTCTTGCCGGCGCCGTTCGGGCCCAGCAGCGCGAACACCGACCCGGCCGGGATGTACAGGTCGACGCCGTCGAGGACGGTCTTGTCGCCGTAGGACTTGCGCAGCCCGACGGCGGAGACGGCGGCCGGCGACGGGCGGCCGTCACCCCGCCCGGACATGGACATGGGCATGACAGAAGAAGGCATGGAGCCCTCCCGTTCGAAAGGATGGGGTGACTGGAGAGTGGGCGAGTTGGCGGGGCCGGCCTTCAGGCCCGGGGCACGGCGAAGGCCGATGTCGCCCGCACCTGGTGCGAGCACCGGTCTTGACGGTGCCTCCGGTCTTCTCGGAGCGTCGGAGGCGACGAGTCTGGCGCACACCCGTGCACAGCCGGAGCCGGCACCGAGCCAGGCGGCGGTGCCGGCCTCCGGATCACCGCACGCCGTCCCGGGCATCGGCCGAGTCGCGGGCCAACCGGCCGAGGCGAATGCCACCGTTGGACATCGAGGTCCGGATCGGGCGACCGGCCGTCCGCGGCCAACGGCCGGCCGGCCTTGTGGTCCCGGCGGGTGCCGGGCGCCGTGGTGGTGTCACTCGCAGAAGATCTGCACCTTGGAGTCGGGGTCGTCGACGTCGACGGTGATGTCGTCGAGCTGGTCGATGAGCTCCTCGAGGTGCTGCGGCTTGAGCTCGCCGAGATCGACCGGTACCCCTTGCCTGTTCAGCTGCGCGTTGACCTTGGTGATCGCCTGCGGAGGGATCAGGCTGGTGAGCCGGACCCCGGCGCGCAGCAGTTGCAGCGGGACCCGGATGTTGATCCGGCTCGGCGTGTCGCCGGAGTCGTCCTCCATCACCACGCGCAGGTACTTGGGCCGGGCCTTCGAGCGGGACGCGGCGCCCGGCGGCGCCTCGGGCCGCTGCCGTTCGAGGGCGTCGATCAGCCGCTCGGCCTCGTCCGCGGTGACCTTGCCCTCGGCCAGCATCTCCAGGACCTGGCGGCGCTGCTCGTTCACGTTGCTCCTCGCTCTCCGAGCTCTCCGAGCTCTCTGACTCATCGGATGCCGACCAGGAAGGCCGTTCGGCCCTCCGCGATCTCGAACCGGGTGCCGGGCAGCGTCCACAGCAGCCGGCCGACACCGCGCAGCGCGCCCACCGGACTCACTCCGGCGACGAGGCATGCGACCACCGCGCCCGCCACGGCGAGCAGCAGCAGCGGCGAGAGCACCAGCAGCACCGGCAGGACAGGGACGTACAGCCGTCGGCGGCGCCCGTCGGAACGGTGATAGCGCACCGTCACCAGCTGCGGGATCATCGGGACTTCTCCAGCTCGGCCAGCGCCTCCTCGGCGCTGATCTCCCCCCGCCGCAGGCGGTCGACGACGTCCGCGCCACTGGGCGCGGGGTCGGTGTCGACGAACTCGAGCTGCTCGGCGATCCGGTTCAGCCGGGACTTGACCGTCGGGTAGCTCACCCCGAAGGTCCGCTCCATCTCCTTGATCGACCCGTGCGACCGCACGAACGCGGCGACGAACACCTGGTCGTCGACGCTGAGCTGAGCCAGCTGCGGCGGCTCGAACTGCCCCTCGATCGCGACGCCGCTGCCGACGAGGCGGACCCGCTCGACCACGAACGGCCGTCCCTGCGTCAGGTCCGTCAGCTCCTGCCAGTCCACCCTCGGCTCCCTGCACTTGGCGACATGCTCTCGATTCATTTGTACCTTGAGTTTTTTAAGGAGTCAAAGCGAAGAACTTAATTTTTCTGATCCGGCCTTCAATTCGATGCCGTCGGCCGGGAGAACCGGGTCGAGCACGGATCTCTGGCGGCCGACAGGTGGGCGCCGGCCGAAGCGGGCCGGCGCCGGTGGCGTACGGGCCCCGGTCAGGCGCCGACGTAGGCCGCCAGGTGCTCGCCGGTGAGAGTGGAGCGGGCGGCGACGAGGTCGGCGGGGGTGCCCTCGAAGACGATCCGGCCGCCGTCGTGACCGGCGCCGGGGCCGAGGTCGATGATCCAGTCGGCGTGGGCCATGACCGCCTGGTGGTGCTCGATGACGATGACCGACTTGCCGGCGTCGACGAGCCGGTCGAGCAGGCCGAGCAGCTGCTCGACGTCGGCGAGGTGCAGACCCGCGGTCGGCTCGTCGAGAACGTAGACGAACCGGTCGCCGCCCTTCTCGGCCATGCGGGTCGCCAGCTTCAGCCGCTGCCGCTCGCCGCCGGACAGCGTGGTGAGCGGCTGGCCGAGACAGACGTAGCCGAGCCCGACGTCGGCGAGTTGCCGGAGGATCCTGTGTGCGGCCGGGGTGCGCGCGTCCCCGGTGCCGAAGAACTCCTCGGCCTCGGTCACCGGCATCGCGAGGACCTCGCTGATGTCGCGTCCGCCGAGGCGGTACTCCAGTACGGACGCCTGGAAACGCTTGCCGTCACAGTCCTCGCAGGTGGTGGCGGTACCGGCCATCATCGCCAGGTCGGTGTAGACGACTCCGGCGCCGTTGCAGGTGGGGCAGGCGCCCTCGGAGTTGGCGCTGAACAGAGCCGGCTTGACGCCGTTGGCCTTGGCGAACGCCTTGCGGATCGGGTCGAGCAGGCCGGTGTAGGTCGCCGGGTTGCTGCGCCGGGAGCCGCGGATCGGGGTCTGGTCGACCGAGACGACGCCCTCGCCGGCCGGGATCGACCCGTGGATGAGCGAGCTCTTGCCGGATCCGGCGACTCCGGTGACGGCGACGAGCACGCCGAGCGGGATGTCGACGTCGACGCCCCGCAGGTTGTGCGCCGTCGCGCCACGGATCGGAAGCCGGCCGGTGGGCGTGCGCACCGTCTTCTTGAGGGCGGCCCGGTCGTCGAGATGGCGGCCGGTGACGGTGCCGCTCGCGCGCAGACCCTCGACGGTGCCCTCGAAGCAGACGGTGCCGCCCGCCGTACCGGCGCCGGGGCCGAGGTCGACGACGTGGTCGGCGATGGCGATGACCTCGGGCTTGTGCTCCACGACGAGCACCGTGTTGCCCTTGTCCCGCAGCCGCAGCAGCAGGTCGTTCATCCGCTGGATGTCGTGCGGGTGCAGGCCGACGGTGGGCTCGTCGAAGACGTAGGTGACGTCGGTGAGCGGGGAGCCGAGGTGGCGGACCATCTTCACGCGCTGTGCCTCGCCGCCCGACAGGGTGCCCGCGGGACGGTCGAGGGAGAGGTAGCCGAGGCCGATCTCCCCGAACGAGTCGAGGGTGTGCCGGAGCTTGGCGAGCAGTGGCGCCACCGAGGGCTCGTCGAGGCCGCGGACCCATGCGGCCAGGTCGCGTATCTCCATCGCGCACGCGTCGGCGATGGAGATGCCCTCGATCTTCGACGACCGGGCGGCCTCGCCGAGGCGGGTGCCGTCGCACGCGGGGCAGGTGGTGAAGGTGACCGCCCGGTCCACGAACTCCCGGATGTGCGGCTGCATCGCCTCCCGGTCCTTGGACAGGAACGACTTCCGGATCTTGGGGATCAGCCCCTCGTAGGTGAGGTTGACGCCCTCGACCTTGACCTTGGTCGGCTCCCGGTGGAGGAAGTCGTGCATCTCCTTCTCGGTGAACTCGCGGATCGGCTTGTGCGGGTCGAGGAAGCCCGACTCGGCGTAGGTACGCACGGTCCAGAAGCTGTCCGACTTCCAGCCGGGGATGGTGAACGCTCCCTCGGCGATCGACTTGGAGTCGTCGTAGAGCTGGGTGAGGTCGATGTCGGAGACGGTGCCCCGGCCCTCGCAGCGCGTGCACATGCCGCCGGTGCGGCTGAAGGTCGCCTTCTCGGTCTTCCTGTTGCCGCGTTCGACCGTGATCGCGCCGCTCGCCCGGACCGAGGGGACGTTGAAGGCGAAGGCGCTCGGCGGGCCGGCGTACGGCTGCCCGAGCCGGCTGAAGAGGATGCGCAGCATCGCGTTGGCATCGGTGACGGTGCCGACGGTGGAGCGGGGGTCGGCGCCCATCCGCTGCTGGTCGACGATGATCGCGGTCGTCAGGCCGTCGAGGACGTCGACCTCGGGCCGCGCCAGGGTCGGCATGAAGCCCTGCACGAAGGCGCTGTAGGTCTCGTTGATCAGCCGCTGCGACTCCGCGGCGATCGTGTCGAACACCAGCGAGCTCTTGCCGGAGCCGGAGACGCCGGTGAACACCGTCAGCCGGCGCTTGGGGATCTCGACGCCGACGTCCTTGAGGTTGTTCTCGCGTGCGCCGTGCACGCGGATCACGTCGTGGCTGTCGGCGGCGTGCGGCGCGGGCGGCTGTGTGTCCGTCGTCGTGGCCTTGCTCATCGTCTCTCCATCTGCCGGGCGGTTCGTCCTCGCGGCTGCCGTCGGTGCCGCCGTCGGTGCCGTCCGGCTCGCTGCGGCAGGCCACGGGACGTACGTTCGACGCTACGAGGCGGTGACTGGTTGTGCTTCTTCGTTCCTGATCGATCCGATTCGGTCGGCCGGTCGGCCGTCACCGGACCGCCCCCCTCTCGCCCGGGCCCTCCCGCGTCCACGGACGCGGGAGGGGCCCGCGCCCGGGGGCCGGCGCCCGGGCCGTCAAATTGCGCCACGCGGGAGAGGGCGGGGGAGCGCGGGTGCGAGGCAGTGCAAAGGCGCGCGCCCCCC
>NZ_JBEXTV010000134.1:0-4564 GCF_040628835.1 Streptomyces sp. NPDC006134
CCGCGGGGTGAGGGCGGCCCGTACGGCGGCGGGGTCGCCGCTGTCGGCCACCGACCACTCCACGCCCCAGCGGGCGGCACCATCACAAAACGAGTCCCCGGAGGGTGTCATGAGGCTGCGGCCTGTTCCGGCCGACGAGCTCGAGGAACCGCTGCTGTGGTGGGAGTCCTCAGAACCGCGGTACCGGCCGACCACCGACGCCAGGCTGACCGCCCTACGCCGTGCCGTCTTCGAACACGCCATCTCCGCGATCAAGCCCGGCCGCCCCGTCAAGGTGACCACCTACGTCATCGCAAGCCCCGGGGTGGACGCCGACGCCGTGCACACCCTCCTTGGGCAATACGCCCGCGACCGAGGGTGGGTCGTCCACCGGGAGCGCTTCACGGACATATCCACGGGCGGCCCGCCCCTGGCCCGTCCGCAGTTCAACCTCGCATGCCGTCACGCCGGATCAGGCTTCGTCGACGGTGTGCTCACAACCGGCCGGCAGGCCATGCCCAGCACTGACGAGGCGTACGAGGCATACCTGCGCTGGCTGCACCGCCACCACGCCTTTCTCGCCTTCCCACAGCCAACTCTCGGGGGAACACCATGAGCAGACCAGTACCGCCTTACGTGACGCCACGGGCGGGGGAAAGCACGATGACCGCGCCCGTGACGGTCACCGCGGCCGGCGTCGTCTACACCGACCCCGAGCAGGACGCCCTCGCGCGCGACGTGGACGGCATTCTGTGGGCGCTGTGCGGCGGAACGGCCACCGGCCGGCCCGAGTACGCGGCCGAGTTGCACCCCGAGCGGCAGCGGGTCGCCATGGAGGCGCTGTTCTGCGCGGGCTGCAAGGAACCGGCGCACCGCGACGAGCATGGGATGCTGTGGCTCCTCCCCCTCCTCGACGACGTCGCGACCACCTGCTGGGAAAGTGTGCGCACAGCGATCCCGCCCATGTGCCGGGCGTGCGCGGAGGAGGCGCCGCGTCTGTGCCCGTGGCTCCGCGAAGGCTATGTGAAGCTCCGCGTACGTGAGGCCGATCTGGTCGGAGTACGGGGACGCTCTACCCCCGCCCCGGCGAACCGGGCCCGCCCGCCCCGGATGCTCTCGTCCTCTACGACTCCCCCGACATGCCGTTCGTCGTCGCACGCCAGGCCGTGCGCGAGCTACGCCGTACCACCGTGGTCGCCTTCGAGGCGGCTGCCCCCTGACGCCTGTCCGGCGGACCGGTCGACAACGCTCCCGGGCCGTCGGACAGGGAAAGATCCCGGCGCGGGGAGATGCACCGAATCGTGTCCCCACGGAGAAGTCACCGCCCCACGCCGGGGCCAGACGTGCCAGCCAGCCACGCCGAAGGACAGGCGGCCGGCACCGGGCGGGCCCGAGGAGTCCCCCGACTCCACCTCTACGACGGGCCTGCCCATCCCCTATCCGCACCACCTCCTTGCTGCGGTGAACCCAGCCGTTCAGGGAGGCCCCATCAGCAGCTCCCACCCCCATAGGGAGGGTTCATGCAGGCGCTACCAGTGATCCCGTTCAAGCCGACCCGGGGCACGAACTGGACTGCTCTGCACAACTTCGTCGCGCTGCGCGGCCAACTCCGCGTATCGCTGACGCCCCACTGCCAGATCAAGTGCTGGTTCTGCCACAACGAGGGCGACGTGCCCCCGGACGAGCAACGCAGCCACGCCCCCCGCAGGCGCAGCCTGTGCGCCGCGCACTACGTGGAGATCATCGCCTCGCTCGTCCGTCAAGGCATGAAGCGGGTGTACTTCACCGGCGGAGAGCCGCTGACCTCGCCCCTGGCGCCCGAGGTGCTGACGAACCTCAGCGAGCGGTCCCCGGACATCTCCTACACGCTGATCACGAACGGCCTCCTCGTGCCGAAGAAACGCGAGATGCTAGCAGCCGCCGCGCTCGACAAGATCAAGGTGTCATTGCACTACTTCAGCGACGAGACGTTCAGCCAGATCGCGAAGACGAAACTTCCGGTCTCCCGCGTATTAGAAGGAATCGCCGTCGCCCGCGAGGTCGCGCCCGAGGTCGGCCTGAACACCCTGCTCCAGCGGCAAAACAAGCACGAAGTCGTGCCGATCCTGGAGTACGCGCTGGATAACCGGATGCCGGTACAGTTCATCGAACTGGTGGACACCGGTTACAACGAACAGGGCCGCTCCAGCGCGCTGTCCGCCCAGTTCATCATCGACCACTTGCGCACGCTGACCAGCGACGAGCGGGTGGAGATCGCCGGCGTGGGGCAGGGCCGACGGGTTTTCCGCGTGGACGGCATCGAGGTCGAGGTCATCCACCGCGATCTGGGACGTCACCACGTCGGGCAGTGCGGGCACTGCCCGCTGCGCCCACAGTGCATCGAGGGCTTGTGGGCGCTGCGCCTGGACCACTCGGGCGGCATTCAGCCGTGCATCCTGCGCGATGACCTCCGGCTGGACGTCACGTCGCTGCTCGACGACATGGACGCCCTGACCGAAGCCGTCGCCGACCACCTGGCCCGATTCACGGAGGGCACCTTATGAGCGTCCTCCGCGGAGCGTACGACCCCGGCCCGGGCATCGAGCGGCGTGCACCGTTCGTGGTCCTGGAAGGCATCTCCGGCATCGGCAAGTCGACCCTGGCTCGGACGCTGAGCGCGCGCCTGGGCGCCGCCAGTCTGCACACCGTGCCGGACCCCCACCATCCGTGGTGCGCGGCCATCAACGCAGGCTGCGCCGCCCTGGCCCAGTTCGCGTTCTACCTGTCCGGGGTGTTGCACTCCACGGACCTGATCCGCGGATACCTGGCCGACGGCGGTCCCGTGGTCGCCGACCGCTACGTCTCCTCGGTGATCGCCTACCACTCGGCCGTGCACGAGCTGGACATGGGTCAGGTCCGGGAGTTGCTCGCTCCGTTCTGGCCCTACCTCGTGGGTCCGGACCGCACTTTCTACCTCCGGTGCAACGACCAGACGCTGCAAGCCCGCATGAGTGCCAAGGGGGACTACAACCAGGACGACCACGACATGATGACCGTCCCTGGACGACTCGAGCGGCTGCGCCGCAACTTCGACACGCTCGCCGCCGAGGACCCTACCGCCGTGGTCGTCGATACCGGCGACCAGACTCCCGACGAGCTGGCCGACACGATCCTCGGCCACCTCTAAACCGAACGGAACCATGCAAACTGCCCCCATCACACCGGGCCGGGAGTAGTCTCCCGGCCCATGACCACCACGTCACAACACGGCCCTGACACGAACGCCTCCGTCGTCGTCGCCCGCGACCGTGACGGCAACGTTGCGATCCTCAGCGCCGACTTCCCCCAGTACGGCGGCGAGTATCTGTTCCTCCCCGGCGGCCGACAGGAACCCGGCGAGTCCGATGAGGAATGTGCCCGCCGTGAACTCGCCGAAGAGGCCGGCGTGACTGCCGCGCGCTGGCGGCACCTGGGCACCTACGCGATCAGCCTCAACGGGCCCGCCCGGCTGGCCCTGTACCTCGCCGAGGGCTTGACCGTCGGCCAGCAGCAGCTCACCGAGACGGAAGCCGACTTCAAGCTGATGTGGTGGCCGCTGGACGACGCCATCAAGGCAGCACAGGAGGGGCACTTCCTGCTGCCAGGCGGCCCTCTCGCCCTGCTGCTCGCAGCAAGGATCATCTGACGGACCCGGCGGATCACCCGGAGCCAGCCAGCCGAGCAGCGGGCGCGGGAGGCTCGGAACCTGCTACTCCAGCCGGGGCCCGACGAGGGCGTTCCATGGGCCTGACGGCCTTGCCCGCCCCTGTCAGGCTCCCAAGACCTCCCCCGGTCGGGGATGCATCCGCTGAGGTGTAACAGATCGCGGCCGTTGACGTCCGGGGAGGGAAGGGGGTTGCGCTTTACGTCAACCCTGTGGAGCTCCGGAGGAACGGTGACGACCGCGACAGCCCCCCTCTCGCCCGAGACCGGCCGCTCTCCCACCTGCAGGAAAGCCTGTTCGCCTGGCTCGAGCCCGAGCCGGCCATCCGTCCAGCCCCAGCACCCGCCGCTGATACCCAGACACCTCGAGAGTCCGACCCGCCGGCCCCGGGGAAAACCGAATCTCTCCCATGTCTGGGTCGTGGCCGCAGAGATCGAGGTCACCCCGAAGGCCGCGAGCGTCGCCGACCACCGAGGCAGCTTCAAGGCTTCCGAGGGACAGCGCGTCGACGCGCTCGAGGTGTACTGCAAGGGCTGCCGCCACCCGTACGACGAAGTCCGGGGCGGCGACTGCACCGCGAAGATCGACAATACGCACCTGATCGGTGGCGACCGGACCAAGCGAGCGAAGCGGAAGGTGCCCACGCCGCCGCCGAACGCGCGGGTCATTCCCGGCGGCACGATCAACCGGCGGGGCATCAGCGCCTATATGTCCGGGGTGTCCCGCCCGCCACGGTGAGGCCAGCGGCGAGCCTTGTTGAACGTGTCGACGCACCATTCGGCGGTTTTCGCGGGGAGGCCCATGGCGTGGGGTCATCCCCGCGGGCGCGGGGAGCAGTTATGTGAGCTGCGAGTTTACGGCTGCGGGGACACGATTTCGCAGACTTTCAAAGATGCGGGCCAA
>NZ_JBEXTV010000135.1:0-4509 GCF_040628835.1 Streptomyces sp. NPDC006134
CGCGAACACCGACCCGGCCGGGATGTACAGGTCGACGCCGTCGAGGACGGTCTTGTCGCCGTAGGACTTGCGCAGCCCGACGGCGGAGACGGCGGTCGGCGACGGGCGGCCGTCACCCCGCCCGGACATGGGCATGGGCATGACAGAAGAAGGCATGGAGCCCTCCCGTTCGAAAAGGTGGAGTGACTGGGGTGAAGGCGGGTCCGCGGACGCGTGCGGGGCTCAGGCCCTGGCGCGGCGGACGTCGATGTTGCCGTACCGGGTGCGCGCGCGGATCTTGACGGTGTCCTCGGTCTCCTGCGGGGCCTCGGATGCGGTGAGCGTGTTGCGCACCTGTCCGGAGCCGGAGTGGACGTCGAGCCAGGCGGCCGTGCCCTCGCGGACGCCGACCTCGATGGTGCCGTAGCCGGTCTCCAACTGGACGGTGCCGCGGATCACTTCCCCCACGCGCAAGGCGCCGTGGGCGGTGGTGGCGGTGACGGAGTCCCCGGCGCGCGTGATGTCGATGTCGCCGTGGGCGCCGTTCACCCGCAGCTCGCCGGTCACGGCGCCGACGGTCGTGGTGCCGTGCGAGTTCTTCAGGACGGCCGGACCGTCGACGAAGCCGACGCGCAGGCTGCCGGAGCTGGTGGTGATCTCCGCCACGCCCTCGACGCGGTCCACCGTGATCGAGCCGTGCGATGCCTTCAGGTGCAGCGGGCCGGTCTCGTCGAAGCGGACGTCACCGGCCGACGTCTTCACGCGGACCTCGCCGAGCCTGCCCTCGCCGAGCACTTGGGTCCAGGCGCCGGTGACGTCGACGTGCGAGCCCGTGGGCAGCTCGACCGTCACGTCGACGGTGCCGGTACGGCCGAGGCCGAACAGGCCGCCCTTGGGCGTCCGGACGGTCAGGACGCCGCCGACGCAGGTGACCTCGGTCTGGTCGGCCGCCCGTACGTCCACGTCCCTCTTCGGGTTGCGGGGCCGCACCTCCACGACGGTGTCGGGGCGGTCGGCCGCGGTGAGCTGGAGGGAACCGGCCTCCACGTGCGCCGTGGCCGAGATCGGTGCGGGGGTGTCGAAAGAAGGCATGGCTGTCCCGTCCTCCTGGGTCTTCGGGTCGTCCCCGCTGGTGGGACGCGATGGGAGTGGAGTGGTGCGGGCGGGCGCGGTCAGCGCACCCAGCCCGTGAAGCCCTGTCCGAGGGCGCGGGTCTTCTCCGGCGTACGCGGCCGGGTGCCGCCGTCGACCGCGGCCGACACGGCACGCACCAGCCACGCGTTGACCGACAGGCCCTCGCGGCTCGCGGCCTCCTCGGCGCGCGCCTTGAGGTGGGCCGGCAGGCGCAGGTTGACGCGGGCGGTGCCGCCCTCGTCACCGTCGGCCGGGGCCGGGGCGCTGAACGGTTCGACGGACGCGGCCGGCTCCGCGGGAGCGCCACCGTCGGCGGGCGGTGGCGTCACCACGAAGTCGGGGTCGAGCCCGCGCAGCCGTACGTCGACCGAGCCGGGGGCGAGTTCACGGGTGATCTCGTCCATCGCAGCGGAGAGCACGTGGAGCATGGCCAGCCGTGCCGCCGACTCCAGGGGGGCGGTGAGCCGCTCGGCCAGCTCGCGGGCTTCGTCCCCGCCTGCCTCGGCGGCCACCGCGAGGTCACGGCGGAGGGTGTCGACGTAGGGCGTGAGGTCCATGACGCCATCATGGCACCACAATGGCGCCACACACAAGCCTGAAGGGCACTTCCTGCAAGCAGGAACGAAGGCACCCTCCCTGACCTGCGAAGACACGAAAAGAACACGCCGAAGCCAGGGGCGCCAGACGCACTTACGCACCCCTGAAAGCAGGAAATGGCACCGAGTGGCACCACCTGATGCCACGTGGCGCCATGTGACGCCATGTGACGCCATGTGACGCCACCGGAACTCGGTGGCCGCCGCACTCGGGCTGCCGATACCGTCGGGTTCCCGGCCGGCCGCACCGGCGGCCGCCCCGTCCAGAGAGCGATTCCCGTGACCGGTCGGCACACGACGACGACCCTGTGGCGTCCCACCGGCCCCGCGGAACTGGAGCTGGTGCGCGAGCTGGACTGGCGCGCCTGGCCGCCCCGGCTTCCCGAGCAGCCGATCTTCCACCCGGTCCTCGACGAGGACCACGCCGTCAGGATCGCCCGGGACTGGAACGTCCAGCACGACGGCGCCGGCTTCGTCACCCGCTTCGAGGTCGAGACCGGCTTCCTGCGCAGGTACCCGGTCCGGCAGGCGGGCGGACGGACGATCCTCGAGCTGTGGGTGCCGGCCGAGGAACTGGCGGAGTTCAACGCCCACATCGTCGGCAGGATCCAGGTGGTCCACGAGTTCCGCCGGGCCGTGTGAGCGCCGGGCCACGCCGGGCGGCCCGGCGCGGCCCGGACACCGTCCCGGCGCCTACGCGTCGACCAGTTCCGGCCGGTGCTCGGTGTCGTAGGCCGCCCGCGCCTCGGCGATGTAGACGCGGTTGCGTTCCGCCCAGTCCGTCAGGCGTTGCAGGGTTTCGTGCAACTCGCGCGCGACCGGCGTGAGTTCGTACTCCACCTTCGGCGGCACCGTCGGGTGGACCGTGCGGGTCACCAGGCCGTCGCGTTCCAGGTTGCGCAGGGTCAGGGTCAGCATGCGGCGGCTGATGCCCTCGATGCTGCGCTCCAGTTCGGTGAAGCGGATCGGTCCGTGCGCGGCGGCCACCAGGATCTGGACGCTCCATTTGCCCGCGACCCTGTCAAGAACCTCGCGGACGGGGCACGCGTGCGCGTTCACCACCTGGGAGGTAACAGCGGTGTTCCTCTGGGACATCGAACTGCCTCCTTACGCCGGCCCTCATGGTCACCCACGATGAGCCCCGTTACAAGTAGTGCACCAAGGGCGCGGGGCGTCCTCGCGAACCCCTGGTGCCGTCCATCGAGAAGGCGGAGGCCGCGTCGTCATGACGTCCGTGACCGAGCCCCTGACGGGGCCACAGACTCGAACATACTCCCGTTGGGCCTCCCTCGTCGTGCTCTGCGCGGGGGCGCTCATGACGATCCTCGACGGCAACATCGTCACGGTCGCCATGCCCGCCGTCCAGAACGACCTCGGCTTCTCGGGGCCGGGGCTCGCCTGGGTCGTCAACGCCTACCTGATCCCGTTCGGCGGGCTGCTGTTGCTGGCGGGACGGCTGGGCGACCTGGTGGGACGCAAGCGGATGTTCACGGCGGGGCTGGCGCTGTTCACCGCCGCGTCGGTGCTGTGCGGGGTGGCCACGAGCCAGGGCATGCTGATCGCGGCGCGCGCCGTGCAGGGCGTGGGCGGGGCGATGACCTCGGCCGTGGTGCTGGGCATGCTGGTCGCGCTCTTCCCCGAGCCGCGCGAACAGGCCCGCGCCATCGCGGTGTTCAGCGCGGTCGGCGCGGCGGGCGGGGCACTGGGCACGTTCCTCGGCGGGGCGCTGACGCAGATCGCCGGCTGGCACTGGATCTTCCTGATCAACCTGCCGATCGGTGTCGTCGCCTGGGTCGCGGCCGTGCGGATCCTCGCCCCGGACGACCGCTCCCGCCTCGGCCGGGGCGAGGACTACCCGGGCGCGGCCCTGGTCACCGGCGCGCTCATGCTGACGGTGTACGCGATCATCGGCGCCGGTGACCGGGGCCCGGGTACGACCGCCTTCCTGGCCGCGCTCGCCGTCGCCCTGTTCGCGGCGTTCACCGTCCGCCAGGCGCACGCCGCACGTCCGCTGCTGCGCCTGCGGCTGTTCCGCTCCCGCCTGCTGACCGGTGCGAACGCCGTGCAGATCCTGATGATCGCGACGATGTACGGCTTCCAGTTCATCGGCGCGCTCTATCTCCAGCGCGTCCTCGGGTACGGGGAGCTGGCCACCGGCACGGCCTTCCTGCCGGCGCCCGTCGCGATCGGCGTGCTGATGCTGGGGCTGTCCGCGCGGACCGTCGGCCGGTTCGGGGCCTACCGGGTGCTGATGGCCGGGCTGGTGCTGATCGTCGCCGGGACGGCGCTGCTCGGCCGGGCGCCCGTCGGGGGTTCGTACGTCACGGACGTGCTCCCCGCGATGCTCCTGCTCGCCGCCGGGTTCGCGGCGGCGATGCCGGCGCTGACCGGGCTGGCGATGTCGGGGACCCGGGAGGAGGACGCGGGGCTGGCGTCGGGACTGTTCAACACCACGCAGGTGGTGGGCGGTTCACTGGGGCTGGCCGCGCTGTCGACCCTGGCGGCGGGCCGCACCGACGAACTGCTGGGGCGGGGCGTGGAGCTGGTGGCGGCCACGGCCGAGGGGTACCAGCTGGCGTTCCGGGCGGCGACGGGGATCGCGGTGGTGGCGCTGGGGCTGGCGGGGGTGGTGCTGCGGGGGCGGCGTACCGAGTAGGGCGGGCCGGAGGAGGCGGTGGCGGTCCGGCCGCACGACGGGGCGCCCGTACGACGGGACAGCCGCCCCCCGCGGAACGTACGGTCAAGACGCTGACCACGGCGGTCGACGGCGTGAACGTCTGCCTGACCCACGCCGTCAACG
>NZ_JBEXTV010000136.1:0-3836 GCF_040628835.1 Streptomyces sp. NPDC006134
GTCGTCCTCGTCTACGCGGGCGTGGTGGCCGCCCTGTGGGTGCTGTTCGTCCTCGCGGACGTGCCCGTGGAGCGGCGCCAGGACCTGGACCGAGGCGCGCGGTCGCGCCGCGGACCGGGACCTCGCGCGCGAAGTCCCGCATCAGGTCGAAGCGCGTGCCCGCCGACGGCAGCAGCCGGCGGTACTCCTCGGCCAGTTCGCCCACGGCGGGGAGGTGCGGGCCGGTGGCCGTGCGCACGTCCAGGAACGGCTGGGCCCAGTCCGCGGCCGCCGCCCCCGCGGCCCGGGTGAATCCCGGGTCCCGCAGCACCCGGGCCGCGGCGTCGTACCGGGTCACGACCCAGGCACCGGAGCGGCTGCGGAAGAGCGCGGGACCGGCCGAGCGGATCCGCTCGTACCAGCGGCCCGGTTCGTCGTCCTGCCCGCACAGGAGCATCGCGTACGGGTCGCCGTTCACGCCGAAGGCCCAGTACCAGCCGCGGGCCATCTGCAGCCGGCTGCCGAGCCGGCTTCGGTCTGTGGTTCTCATGCCAGGTTCCCTGTCCATGTGTGGATGCGGTCGGCGACGGCTCCGGCGTGCTCCTGCACCATCGAGAAGTGGTTGCCCGGCACGTCCACGCGGTCGTGCGGGAACGGCCAGGTGGACTGCCAGGACTCGCCCTCCGGCCACTGCCCCAGCGGCTCGGAGGCCCTGACCAGCAGCGTCGGAACGGCGAGGTCCCGGGGCCGCCACGCCCGGGTGAACCGGTGGTACGCGCCCAGGGCGGTGAGCCGGGTGTCGTCCACCCGCACCCCCTCACGGCCGAACATCGTGTCGGTCAGCTCCGTGAGCCAGCCCTGCACCGCCTGCTGCCGTCCGGGCGGATAGACGTCGATCAGGACGATGCCGAGCGGCGGGCGGCCGCGGTCGGCGAGTTCGGCCCCCAGGGCGTACGCCATCATGGCGCCCGCGGAGTGGCCGACGAGCACGAACGGCCCGTCCGCGGACTTGCCGACGGCGTCCGCCTGGACACCGAGGACCGCCGCCATCGACGCGGGAAGCCGCTCGCCCGGCTCGTAGCCCGGCTGGGGCAGCACGGACACCGGCATCCGGCCCTTGAGGGCGGCGGCCAGCCGGAGGAACTCGTGCGGCCCCGCCACCGGCGCCGTACCCGCACAGCAGATCACCCGGACCTCCCCCGGGCCGGAGGCCAGTTCCACGAGGCCGACCGGGGCGGTCAGGTCCTCGGGGCCCTCGAAGTGGTCCCGGTGGCCGGACAGTTCCCCGAGCAGTTCCAGGTAGGAGTCGAAGCGCCCCTCCCGTACGGACCGCTCGTAGAGGGTGCGCAGCATGCCGCCGTCGGGCGCGGCCGGGGCGTGCGGTGCCGGGGACGTGAGCAGGGGCCGCAGGTGGGCCGCGAGGTCGGTGACGGAGGGGTGGTCGAACACCAGGGTGGTGGGCAGGGACAGACCGGTGGCCTGCTGCAGCTCGTTGCGCAGCCCCACCGCCGTCAGGGAGTCGAAACCCAGCTCGGTGAAGGGCTGGTGCTCTCCCACCACCTCCGGGTCCGGATGCCCGAGCACGGCCGCCACCTGCGCGCGGATCCAGGTGCGCAGCGTCGCCTCGGCCTCGTCCGCCGGCAGGCCGGACAGCCGGGCCGGCCAGGCGGGGCCGTGTCCGGGCCCGCCCGGCGCGGCCGCGGCGAGTGCCTGCCGGACCGCGTCGGGCAGGTCCTCGATGAGCGGGCGCGGCCGGGCGGCGGTGAAGCCGACGGCGAACCGGTTCCAGTCGACGTCGGCGATCGAGACGCAGACGTCCCGCTGCTCCAGGGCCTGTTCCAGGGCCCGCACCGCCCGCTCGGGTGCCATCGGGCGCAGCCCCCGCCGGATCAGGCCGGGCAGATCGGCGTCGGCCATGCCGCCGTCCGCCCAGGCCCCCCAGGCGACGCTGGTCGCGGCCCTCCCCCGGGCCCGGCGCCGGTGCGCCAGTGCGTCGAGGTAGGCGTTGCCCGCGGCGTAGGCGCCGAGCAGGCCGCTGCCCCAGACCCCGGCGTTGGAGGAGAAGAGCGCGAACGTCTCCGCGTCGGGGCAGAGTTCGTCCAGCAGCCGGGCGCCGGCCGTCTTCACCCGGGTCACCCGCTCCAGGTCGTCCGGGCCGAGGTCGGCCACGGCCCGTCCGTCGGGGACGCCGGCCAGGTGCATCACCGTGCCGATCCGCTCCCCCTGCCGCCGCAGTCCGGTGACCAGTTCCGTCAGCCGGCCGCGGTCGGTGACGTCACAGGCCGCGAAGGTCACCCGGGCGCCCAGGGCGGTCAGTTCCGCCGCCAGCTCCGCGGCCCGCGGCGTCCCTCCGCCCGACCTGCCGACCAGCACCAGATGGTCCGCCCCGGCGCGGGCGAGAAAGCGGGCGACATGGCCGCCGAGGGCGCCGGTACCGCCCGTGACCAGCGCCGTGCCGGCCGGCCGCCAGGGGGCCCGGCCGGGCCGGAGCGGAGCCCTGACGAGCCGTCGGGCGTGGCAGCCGGTCTCGCGCAGCGCGAGCTGGTCCTCGTCCCCGGCGCCTTCGAGGCAGGCGGTGAACTGCCGCAGTACGGGCTCGGTGAGCTGCTCGGGCAGGTCGAGCAGGCCGCCCCAGCGCTCGGGGGCCTCCAGGCCCATCACCCGTCCGAGGCCCCAGACCATGGCCTGCGCCGGGTCGGCGGTGGCGTCCGGTTCCACCGCCACGGCCCCGCACGTCACCAGCCACAGGGGCGCGCCGACACCCGCGTCGCCGAGCGCCTGGTGGAGGGCGAGGCCGGCGGTGACGGCCCCCAGGTCGTCGTCCGGGCCGTCCGTTTCCGCCTCCGGGGCCAGGAGGGAGATCACCGCGGTGACGTCCGGGGACAGCTCCCGCAGCTCCTTCGCGAGCCCGTCCCGTCCGGCCGCCACGGCGTCCGCCGTGAGCCGCAGCACGGTGCCGCCGGCCTCCTCGACGGCACGGACCACGGCGTCCTGCCGCGGGCCGGTGCCGGAACCGACCACCAGGTACGTCCCGGTGAGCGGGCCCGCGGCCGGGGACACGGGCCGCCACTCGATGCGGTAGCGCCAGTCGCCCACCCGGTCGGGAACCTCGGGCGCCAGCCAGTACCGCCGGCGCTCGAAGGGGTACGTCGGCAGGTGCGCGGGCGGGCGGGCCGGGAAGACGGCCCGCCAGTCGACGGGCACGCCGCCGGTGTGGGCGCGGGCGAGTTCGCGGACGAAGTGCCGTGCGCCCTCCTCCCGGTGCAGGCTGCCCAGGACCAGCACCTCGTTCCCGGACCGCTCGGCGGTCTCCTGGACGCCGGTCGTGAGCACGGGGTGCGGGCTCACCTCGACGAAGGTGTCGTAGCCGTCCGCGAGGGCGGCGCCGATCGCCTCGTCGAAGCGGACCCGGGAGCGGAGGTTGTCGTACCAGTACGCGGCGTCCATGGCTGTGGTGTCGCAGCGTTCGCCGCGCAGCGTGGAGTACAGGGGCGTCCGCGACGGCCGCGGGGCGACGCCCGCCAGATCGGTGAGGACGCGCTCGCGGACCCGCTCCACGTGGGGCGAGTGGGAGGCGTAGTCGACGGGGATGCGCCGGGCCCGGACGCCGTCGGCGGCGCAGCGCTCCTCGAACGCGGTCAGCGCGTCGGGGTCACCGGCGACCACGACCGACGCCGGGGAGTTGACCGCGGCGACACTCACGCGCCCCGGCCACGCGGCGATCAGTTCCCGTACCCGGTCCTCGGGCAGCGGGACGGAGGTCATGGCGCCGTCGCCGGCGATCGCGGCCAGGGCCCGGGCCCGCAGCGCCACCACCCGCGCCGCGTCCTCCAGCGACAGCGCCCCCGCGACACACG
>NZ_JBEXTV010000137.1:0-3391 GCF_040628835.1 Streptomyces sp. NPDC006134
GCGTTTCCGACTCTATCAGATCGTTTTCCGATCCGATTTCCTCGGTTGCTTTCCAGGTTCCCGCTCTCGCGTTTCCCTTTCCGGCGCTTCCGACTTTATCAGAGTTTCGGGAGCGGCCTTACCGGCCTTCCGTTTCCGATTCATCGGGGGCTTCTGTGGAATCAATGTTCCGAGAAGCGAGTAGATACTCACTGTCGCTTGCGGGGCTGAGCCCCTGTCCAGGCAACTGTTTGAATCTACCTCCCCACTCGCTCCGTGTCAACGGCTCTTGTGGGGCGAAGAGGAGATTAGCAGCTCGGCAGGGGTGTCCGCACATCAGGCGGCGGTCGGGACCGTGGCGCTGCGCTCGGCCGCCTCGATGTCGCCGGTCTCTCCGGCACGGGCGGCTCGGCCGCCCACCACGTAGACGTAGGCGAGGAAGGCCAGCTCTGCCACGACTCCGATGCCGATGCGGGCCCAGGTGGGCAGGCCGGACGGCGTGACGAACCCTTCGATGGCGCCCGAGACGAAGAGGACCAGGGCGAGGCCGATCGCCATGCCGATGGCTGCCCGGCCCTCCTCGGCGAGCGCCGCGCGCCGGGTGCGCGGGCCCGGGTCGATGAGGGTCCAGCCGAGGCGCAGTCCGGTTCCGGCCGCCACGAAGACGGCGGTGAGTTCCAGCAGGCCGTGCGGGAGGACGAGACCGAGGAACGTGTCGAGGCGGCCGGCCGAGGACATCAGGCCGACACCGACACCGAGGTTGAGCATGTTCTGGAAGAGGATCCAGATGACCGGGAGTCCCAGGAAGACTCCCAGGATCAGGCAGAGCGCGGCGGCCCAGGCGTTGTTCGTCCAGACCTGGGCGGCGAAGGAGGCCGCGGGGTGGCTCGAGTAGTACGTCTCGTACTGGCCCCCGGGGCGGGTGAGCTCGCGCAGTTCGCCGGGGGCCGCTATGGACGACTGGACTTCGGGGTGGGTGCCGATCCACCAGCCCAGGAGGGCCGCCACCGCGGTCGACAGGAGAGCGGTGGGGACCCACCAGTGACGCGCCCGGTAGACGGCGGCGGGGAAACCGTGGGCGAGGAAGCGGGTGACGTCGCGCCAGGACGCGCGTCGGGTGCCTGTCACGGCTCCACGCGCGCGTGCCACCAGCTGGCTGAGCCGGCCGGTCAGCTGCGGGTCCGGGGCGCTGGACTGGATCAGGGAGAGGTGGGTGGCGGTGCGCTGGTAGAGGGTGACGAGTTCGTCGGTCTCGGCGCCGTTGAGGCGGCGCCGGCGGCGGAGCAGGGCGTCCAGGCGGTCCCACTCGGCTCGGTGGGCGGAGACGAAGACGTCGAGGTCCATCGGGGTGCCTGCTCCTGGGCTGTCGTCGGCGGCTCGGCGTGGATCGGCTTGGATCGGCTTGTCGTACTACTGCGGCGCGATGCGTCCTCAGCTTGGCAGACTGGCGGTGTCGGGGGCAGGGCAGGGGAAGGGCGGCAGGCGTGAGTGAGCTGGTGACGGGCGAGGCGGTGGCGTTGGAGCTGCGCCCCGCGAGGCTGCCCAGCAGGGCGCTGGCCGTGCTGCTCGATCTGGTGGTGGCCGTGGCCGTGTACGTCGCGGTGACCATCGCGCTGGTGGCTTCCACGGCCTCCTTGGACGAGGCGGCGCAGACGGCGCTGTCGATCGCCACGTTCGTGCTGCTGCTGGTGGGTGGGCCCGTCGTGGTCGAGACGCTCACCCATGGGCGGTCGCTCGGGAAGATGGCGTGCGGGCTGCGGGTGGTGCGGGACGACGGCGGGCCGATCCGGTTCCGGCATGCGCTGGTGCGGGGCTTGATCGGCGTGATCGAGATCCTGATGACGTTCGGGGTCGTCGCGTGCATCGCGTCGCTGGTCTCGGCGCGGGGGCGGCGGGTCGGTGACGTGTTCGCGGGGACTCTGGTCGTACGGGAACGGGTGCCTGTCGCTCCGGTGGCGTTCGTGCCTCCGCCTCCGCCGTGGCTGGCCGGGCGGTTCTCGGGGCTGGACCTGTCGGCGGTTCCGGATGAGCTGTGGCTCGCCGTGCGCCAGTACCTGACGCGGATGCGGGAGCTGGATCCGCAGGTCGGCTGGGCCATGGCGGAGCGGCTCGCCGCCGATGTCGCGGCTCGTACGGGGGCTCCGGCGCCGGAGGGTGTTCCGCCGGCGGCGTATCTGGCGGCGGTGGTGCAGGAACGGCAGGTCCGTGAGGCCCGGCGGGCTTTCGGGGGCGGTGCCGCGCCGGGGAGCGGCGGGGCCGCGGGGGCCGCGCCGGGTTACGCGGCGCCGGGTTCCGTGCCGGTCCGCTCGGCGCCGGTTCCCCGGGTGCCGTCCGGGGAGGTGCCCGTACGGCCGGCCGTCCCTGATGCCGGACGTGGCGCGGTGGCGGAGGAGGCTGTGGCGGGCGGGGCCGGGCCCGCGGTGCCGCAGGACCGGAGGCCGGCCGACCGGCCCGCCTCCGGTTTCGTACCGCCGGCGTAGAGCGGCAGCCGGGTGTCCGGGCCGCCGGTCGGTCGGTGCGGGTCTGTCACATGAACGCCGACGGTGGTGACTCGAGGTCCTCCAGTTCGATGCCCGGAGCCGCGAGCACCACGTCGCCGGCGATGTGCACGGCGTGCTGTTCGCCCGTGTCCAGGGCGGTGACCTGGTATTCGTCCACGGTGAGGGGGCCGTTGTCAGTGGCGTGTGTTTCGCTGTCCACCAAGGCCCAGGACTGGTCCACGGTGCGGGGGGCGAGGACCGGGTCCGTGAAGGCGACGAGGCGTACGCGGGTGGCCGCCGTGGAGGGGGTGAGGCGCAGGAGACGGGTGGTGGCGACGAGGAAGGCCGGGGAGGTACCGGTGAAGGCATGGGCGCGCACATTGCCTTCCGTGGCCTGGATCCCGGTGGGGTCGGTGCGGACCCAGGTGACGCCGTCGAGGGCGGCGCCGCGCACCTGCCAGTGGGCGGCGTGGAGTTCGAGGCGGAGGGGGCGGCCGAGTTCGTCGAGGGTGAGGTCGACGGAGCCGCTGTGGTCGCCCGCGGGGGTGGTCAGCCGGGAGACGTAGCGCCAGCCGGTGGGGCCGGGGGCGCACTGGAAGTGCTCTTCTGCGAGGGGGGTGTGGTCGTGCGGGTCGTGGAGCGAATAACGGCCGCGGGGCATGGGCGTCCTGGGTCGTACCGGGTCGGGTCGTGACGGGCTGGGCCGGGTCGCTGGTCCGCCAACGGGGCAGGCCCCCGGCACGGGGGTGCGGGGGCCTGCCTCGGAGGACCTGCCGTCGGCGGGCGCGTCCGCGCGCGGACGCGCCGGCCGTGGCCGCGGCGCGGTCTCGGTAGGGATCAGTAGCGGTAGTGGTCCGGCTTGTAGGGGCCCTCGACCTTGACGCCGATGTACTCGGCCTGCTCGGGGCGGAGCGTGGTCAGCTTCACGCCGA
>NZ_JBEXTV010000138.1:0-3206 GCF_040628835.1 Streptomyces sp. NPDC006134
TCGGTGGGTGTGCTGCCGGATGCGGTGGTGGGGCACTCGCAGGGTGAGATTGCGGCGGCGTGCGTGTCCGGTGCGCTGTCGCTGGAGGACGCGGCGCGGGTGGTGGCGCTGCGCAGCCAGGCCATCGGCAAGGAGCTGGCGGGGCGGGGTGGCATGGCCTCGGTCGCGCTGGCCGAGAGCGAGGCGGTCGCGTGCCTGGCGCGCTGGGCGGACCGGGTCGAGGTCGCCGCCGTCAACAGCCCCAACTCGGTGGTGGTCGCGGGCGACGCCGAGGCCCTGGGCCAGGCACTCGCCGCCCTCGCGGACGAGGGCGTCCGGGTGCGCCGGATCGCCGTGGACTATGCCTCCCACACCCGGCATGTGGAGGACATCGAGAACACCCTGGCCGAGACCCTCTCCGGCATCGACGCCCAGGCCCCGGCGATCCCCTTCTACTCCACCGTCACCGGCTCCTGGGTCGAGGACGCCGGCGTGCTCGACGGCGGTTACTGGTACCGCAACCTGCGCGGCCAGGTCGGGTTCGGCCCCGCCGTGGCCGAGTTGATCCGTCAGGGCCACACCGCCTTCATCGAGGTCAGCGCCCACCCGGTGCTGGTCCAGCCGATCACGGAGACCGCCGACGAGAGCGACACCGCCACCGTGGTCACCGGCTCGCTCCGGCGTGAGGAGGGCGGTCTGCGCCGGCTCCTGACCTCGATGGCCGAGGTCTTCGTGCGCGGTGTCCCCGTCGACTGGACGGGCATCCTGCCCTCCGGCGCCACGACGGCGCGTGTCGACCTCCCCACGTACGCCTTCGACCACCGCCACTACTGGTTGCACGAGACTGCAGTGGCGACCGACGCCGCCTCTCTCGGGCAGTCGGCGGCCGGCCACCCTCTGCTCGGGGCGGTGGTGCGACTGCCGCACTCCGACGGCCTGGTGTTCACCTCGCGCCTCTCGCTGAAGTCCCACCCCTGGCTGGCCGACCACGCCGTCGGCGACGCCGTCATCCTCCCTGGCTCGGGCTTGGTCGAGCTGGCCGTACGGGCCGGTGACGAGGCCGGGTGCAGCGCCCTGGACGAGCTCGTCATCGAAGCCCCTCTCGTCGTGCCGCAGCAGGGCGGCGTACGCGTCCAGGTCGCCGTGGGTGCCCCGGACGACAGCGGCTCGCGCACCGTGGAGGTCCACTCGCAGCGCGAGGACGCCCCCGGCGACGGGGACGCGTGGACGCGGCACGCCACCGGCACGCTGTCGCCCGCGCCCCCGGCGCAGGAGGCCGGTGTCGACTTCACCGCCTGGCCGCCGCTCGGCGCGGCAGCCGTCGAGGCCGGCGACTTCTACGCCGACCTGGCCGGGCGCGGCTACGGCTACGGCCCCGCCTTCCAGGGCGTACGCGCGGTGTGGCGGCGCGGCGACGAGATCTTCGCCGAGGTCGCCCTGCCCGAGGAACTACGCCGGGAGGCCGCCGGGTTCGGCATCCACCCCGCCCTGCTCGACGCGGCCCTGCAGGCCGCGACGATCGGGAACGCGGCGGACACCGGGGCGGACGACTCCGGGGCTCCGGTCCTGGCCTTCGCGTGGAACGGCCTGGTGCTGCACGCGGCGGGCGCCTCGGCGCTGCGGGTGCGCGTCGCGCCGAACGGCCCGGACGCGCTGTCGGTCCAGGCGGCCGACGAGACCGGCGCCCTGGTGGTGACGCTGGACTCGCTGGTGTCGCGGGCCGTCTCCGCCGAGCAGCTCCGGACGCCGGTCGACGCCGCGGTCGCGGGCGCGCTGTTCCGGCTCGAGTGGGCCGACCTGCCTCCGCTTCCCGACTCGGAGCTGCCGCCGTCGTGGCTGCCGGTGACCTCACCCGAGGACGTGGCCGCCGTGGCCGCGAGCGGTGCCGCACCCGCGGTGGCGGTCCTGGAGGCCGTCGGCGGCGAGGGCGACGACGCCGTACTGGCGCTGTCCTCCCGCGTGCTGGGCGTGCTGCAGGCGTGGCTGGAGGCGGACGGCCTCGAGGAGTCGCAGCTCGTCGTAGCGACCCGGGGCGCGGTGGCCGCCGGCCGGACCGCAGTGACGGACCCGGCCGGAGCGGCGGTGTGGGGTCTGGTGCGTGCCGCCCAGTCCGAGAACCCGGACCGGATCGTCCTCCTGGACACCGACCCCACCGCCGACGGTGGCGTGGACTCGGTCATCGACTACGTCCTCGGCCCCGTGGTGGCCGGCGGAGAACCCCAGGTCGCCGTCCGCGACTCGGCCATGTCGATCCCCCGGCTCGCCCGTCCCACCGGTCAGGTCGCCGACGAGCCCGCGGTGTTCGGGCCGGAGGGCACCGTCCTGATCTCCGGCGGCGGTTCGCTGGGCGGCGTGGTGGCGCGGCACCTGGTCGCCCGCCACGGCGTACGGCACCTGGTCCTCGCCAGCCGCCGCGGCCCGGAGGCCGACGGGGTGCGGGAGCTGGAGGCCGAACTCGTCGAGCGGGGCGCGGCCGTGTCGGTCGTCGCCTGCGACATGTCGGACCGCGCCCAGGTGCGGGCCCTGCTGGCCTCGATACCCGGCGAGCACCCCCTGCGCGGCGTGGTGCACACGGCCGGCGTGTTCGACGACGGGCTGATCGGGGCGCTGACCCCGGAGCGCCTGGCCGGGGTGTACGCCCCGAAGGTCGACGCCGTACGCCACCTCGATGCGCTGACGCGCGGCCTGGAGCTGGACGCGTTCGTCGTGTTCTCGTCCGTGGCGGGCCTCTCCGGGGGCGCCGGCCAGGGCAACTACGCGGCGGCCAACGCCTTCCTGGACGGCCTGATGAGCACCCGCCGCGCGGCGGGCCTGCCCGGCCTGTCCCTGGCCTGGGGCTTGTGGGAGCAGTCCCTCGGCATGGCCGGCCACCTCAGCGCCGTCGACCAGGCGCGGGCCGGCCGCAGCGGGGTGCTGGAGATCTCGGCGGCCGAGGGCATGGCGCTGTTCGACGCCTCCCTCGTGTCCGGCCAGGCACTCCTCGTACCGGTCAAGCTCGACCTCAAGGGCGTGCGGGCCAGTGCCTCGGCGGGTGCGGCGGTGCCGCCCCTGCTGCGCGGTCTCGTACGGGCGGGCCGGCAGCAGGCCCGCGCGGCGGGCACCGCCGGCGAGAGGCAGCTCTCCGACCGGCTGGCCGGGCTCGCCACCGCCGAGCAGGAGGCGCTGCTCCTCGACCTGGTGCGCACCCAGGCCGCGGTCGTGCTCGGCCACAGCGGGGCGGAGAACGT
>NZ_JBEXTV010000139.1:0-2887 GCF_040628835.1 Streptomyces sp. NPDC006134
CGGGAAGCTGTACCTGTACAAGGGCACCGGCAGCGGCGGCCTGACGAGCCGTACCGAGATCGGCACCGGCGGCTGGTAACACCGGCCACACCGGAGCGGAGACACATACCGCCCTGCGTCGCCCAGCGGGGGGTGGGCCCGGCTCTTCCCGGACCCACCCCCCGTTTCCTCTCCTCCTCTTCCGCAGCTCGCGCGGCACTTCCGGTTCGCGCACACCCCTGCCCCCGTGCACCCACCAGCCTTCCGAAGGACGTCATGACAAGCCGTCACCTCAGACACGCGGCGACCGCTGTGGCCGCCACCTGCGCCCTGACCGCGATGCTCCAGTGCGGTGCGACCGCCTCGGCGGCGGAGCCGGCCACCACCGTCGACTACCGTGGCCTCTCCCTGTCGGTGCCCGCCGACTGGAACGTGGTCGACCTGGCCGAGGACCCCCAGGCCTGCGTCAGAATGGACCGGCACACGGTCTACCTGGGCCATCCGGGAACCGATCAGTCCTGCCCCACCCACCTGATCGCGGAGAAGACCGAAGCGATCGTCCTGGAGCCGTTCGCCGGAGCCGGGCCCCGGACCGACGTGCCCCAGGTGGACGTCCCCGACGGGGCCCTTGCGCCACGGACCCTGCCGCGTACGGACTCCCGCGAGGTACGGCTGGCGTTCGAGGGCGCAGGCGTCTATGCGACCGTCAGCCACGGCCCCTCTCCGGCCGCCATGGAGGAGATCCTCGGTTCCGTCGAGGTACGGCGCACCGCCGAACCGCAGGACGCGCCGGCCCCCGCACCCGAAGTGAACCGGATGACGGCCGCGCTCGCCGCGGTGACACCGAGCACCGGTTACAAGGGCAAGGCGTTCGACGCCTGCGCGGCGCCCTCCTCGGCGGCCATGGCGGACTGGGCGGCCTCGCCCTACCGGGGGTTGGGCATCTACATGGGCGGCCCCAGCCGGGTCTGCTCACAGCCCAACCTCACCGCGTCCTGGGTGTCCGACCTCAGCGCGGACGGCTGGCACTTCCTGCCGATCTACGCGGGACTCCAGGCCGGCAGCATCTCGTCGTCGACCGCGACCAGCCAGGGACGTGCCGCTGCCGACGCTGCCGTGGACCTCGCCCAGGGGCTCGGCTTCGCACCGGGCACCGTGCTCTACATCGACATGGAGGCGTACTCTTCCACCTACCGGACCAGGGTCCTGGAGTACCTGTCCGGCTGGACGGACCGCATCCAGGAGCTGCACTACCGGTCGGGCGTGTACAGCTCCTCCAGCAGCGGCATCAAGGACCTCTCCTCCGTCTACTCCTCCACGACGCTGAAGCGCCCGGACGTGGTGTGGACGGCCAACTGGAACGGCCAGGCCGACACCTACGACCCGAACCTCCCCGCCGACCAGTGGGCCGACCACCAGCGCGTCCACCAGTACGCGGGCAACGTCACCGAGACCTACAACGGCACGACGATCCAGATCGACCGGAACTACGTCGACGTGGGCTCCGCCGCCGTGCCCATGGACCCGGGGATGACGGATCTGACGGCGGGTGACTTCAACGGTGACGGTCGTGCGGATCTGGTCGCGGTGGAGGTGTCGTCGGGGAAGCTGTGGCTGTACCCGGGTACGGGTGCGGGGACGCTGAAGACGCGGGTCCTGATCGGTACTGGTGGGTGGAACGGCATGGAGGACCTGGCCGTCGGTGATTTCACCAAGGACGGCAGGGACGATGTGGTGGCCGTGGAGAAGTCCACTGGGAAGCTGTGGCTGTACAAGGGGACGGGTTCCGGTCTGGCTTCGCGTGTGGAGATCGGTACGGGTGGCTGGAACGGCATGTCGAATGTCTTCGCCGGTGATTTCAACGGTGACGGGGTGGCCGATGTCGGGGCCTCGGAGAACGAGACGGGGAAGCTGTTCCTGTATCCGGGGCGTGGTGACGGGACGATCTCGGGTCTGGGTGGCCGTGTGGAGATCGGTACCGGTGGCTGGAACGGGATGAACAAGGTGGTCAGTCCCGGTGACATGAACCGGGACGGCAGGGCCGATGTGGTGGCGACGGAGAAGTCCACCGGGAAGCTGTGGCTGTACAAGGGGACGGGTTCCGGTCTGGCTTCGCGTGTGGAGATCGGCACGGGTGGCTGGAACGGTATCTCCGATTATGCGGGGGCCGATTTCAGCGGTGACGGTGTCGGGGACCTGGCGGCTGTCGAGTCCGACACGGGTGAGACCGGGAAGCTGTACCTGTACAAGGGCACCGGCAGCGGCGGCCTGACGAGCCGTACCGAGATCGGCACCGGCGGCTGGTGACACCGGCCACACCGGAACGGGCCCGCACGGCAGCACGCGGGCCCTTCTTTTTTTCTGCCCCCTCGTTCCTCTCCTTCTTTTTCCTCGCATCGAATTCTTTTCCCTCGTATCGAAAGGACCGGTCGATGTCCACGACCGCCATCTCCCCCCGGCGCCTTGCCACCGCACTCGCCGGCCTGCTCGCCGTCCCCTTCCTGGCCACCACTGCCTCGGCGGCCTCGGTCAGCACATGGGACAAGGTGGCCGAATGCGAAAGCGGCGGAAACTGGTCCATCGTCAGCAACACCACCCCCGCCTATTACGGCGGACTCCAGATCAGCCTGTACAACTGGCAGCACTACGGCGGCACCGCCTACGCGCCCTATCCGCACCAGGCGACCAAGAAGGAACAGATCCTCATAGCCGAGAAGATCCTCGCCGACCAGGGCGCCGGCGCTTGGTCATGCAGCCCCGGCACCGGTCTCGCCACCGACCACGCCGACCCGTATCCCGAACCCGAGCCCGGGCCCGCCGACCCGGGGATGACGGATCTGACGGCGGGTGACTTCAACGGTGACGGTCGTGCGGATCTGGTCGCGGTGGAGGTGTCGTCGGGGAAGCT
>NZ_JBEXTV010000140.1:0-2742 GCF_040628835.1 Streptomyces sp. NPDC006134
CTTCCGATCTGCGATGCGCGCGGGCCCGTCCCTTCGCTGCGCTCTGGACGGTGTGGGGTCGGCCGCTGCGCGCCCGGCGGGCCGCGCGGTGCGCGGCGGAGTGGCTGGGGGTCTGACAGTACGGCTAGTGTGGCTCGAGGTATGGGAGTTGAGGAGCGCTTCGCGCTCCTAGGCAGGTCCGCTACGCTCCCCCGCCCCACGGTCCTTCCGGCTGCGCCTCCAGGACCGTGGGGCCCGCTGGCGCGGACTGGGCTGGCTACGGGGTGGGGGGTCGCTCGTTCGTGTCGGGTTCCAATGTAGCGAGTGCATCAGTTTGATTCAGCATGTACCACTGGCGGAAACACGGGACACCCCCCAACCACCTAGGTAGGGCGCGTGATTTGTTGAGTGGTCAGCGCCGGTATTTCGCTCTCCCACTCAGGTGAGGAATTATGACTTGGGACGCTTCGAACTTCAGGAACAGAACAGTACCTCGGATATTAGGAAAACCGGAGCTCCGGCGTACGGAGGTGCCGGAGCCGAACGGCCCCTTGGGCCGGGCGGTGGAACTGCCCACCGGCACCGGCCACGCCTCTGTGCTCTTGAGCGTCAGGGTCGGCACCACCCGAGACTCAGAGCCGCTGCTGCCGTCCACGACCCGCACTTGGGCGCGGTGCCGCACGCGAAGCGAGCTCAGCCACGGAGGCCAGCGCCCACGATCCGGTGGTTGTTGACGGCGACACGCCCGCCGCTGCCAGCTGCTTGATCCGTGCGCACCGTGGCGTGTCGAGCGGAGTTTGCGTGGTGGTTGAGCTCTAGTGACACATAAGAGCGCTCCGCGTCGAAACAGGCCCTGACCTGCGGCGATGCGAAACCGTTTGTTCTAGGTTTCCAGAACAAACGCGCCCCGGGTGTTCTGGAAACCTAGAACAAACACCCCCCGTAGCTGACGATTCGTCAGGTAACTGTGAGCCACCGTTTGTTCTGCCTATCCAGAACAAGCCGGTTTACCTAGTGCTACCGTGCTCCCCGAAACGTTGATCATCTCTGGAGGACTGTGCTGATGGAACAGCTGCCGATCGTCCGCCCCGGCGAGCGCGTGGTCGCGCGGTCGGACGGCAAGGGCGGCTTGATCCTGGGCGTGGAGAAGATCCAGGGCCGCGAGTTCGCCGCGAGCGCGGAGGTCAGCGGATACGTGCTGGACGCCCGGTTGCTGCTGAACGTGCTCGGCAGTTTGAAGATGCCCGGGAGCTGGTTCCAGGTGTGGTGCCAGCTGATGGCGCTGCAGAGCGCCAACCGGGCCGACGACAAGGAGCGCGCGGCCCCCCGCGGGTTCGTGAAGACCAACCAGCGCGACCTCCAGGCCCGGTGCAATCTGTCGGCGGCCTCCGTGAACGAGGCCAGCCAGTTCTTTGCACACATCGGCTGGATGCGCAGCGCCAAGCGCGGCATCCTCCAGCTGAACCCGTGGCTCACGGTCGCGGGCACTTCCGGCGAGCAGGAGAAGTGGCAGAAGCTCTGGAACGACGCCAAGGGCCCGGCCTGTGTCATCCCGCACCCCGACTACCCCACCGAGTGGCGCAAGGCGCGGGAGGCGGAGAAGAAGGCCGCCGAGGCCGCCCGTCGCAAGGAGAAGGTCGTCACGTTGCGGCAGCGGCGGCCCGCACGCAAGGCGAGCGCATGACGTCGCGCGGCATATTCTCGGTTACAGCGTCTCGACCTGATCGAAGTGGTGAGGCTCCGTGAGCAGCTCTTACGTCCCCGGCCCTCCGACCGAGGCCCCTGTCACGATCTCCCGTGACGTCCTGCGCCTCCTGGCCTTGGTCGACGTCTCCACCGCCGGCCGCCGCGTCCTGGACCAGCTGCTGTACCTCAGCGACCCGGAGACCGGCACCGCTGAGATCAGCCAGAACGAGATGGCACGCGAGCTGGGCGCGAGCAAGCCGACCGTGAACCGCGGCTTCAAGGAGCTGCGCGAGTGCGGATTGGCGTGGGGCCTCGAGGACGGCCGCTACCAGCTCCACCCGCTGCTCACCGGCGGCGCGATCTACTCCCCCATGGCCGTGCCGGAGATCAAGGCCGCCGACCCCGAGAGCTTCACCGAGCAACGACGGGCCCGGTTCGCCGCACAGGTGGCCAACCTCTCCGCCACCGGCTGAACGCCGGCCCGGCCCACGTAGCACCCAAGGCGCTGCACCCCTGGTGCAGCGCCTTCTTCATGGCCCTCGCGGTAGCACTAGCTAAACCGGCTTGTTCTGGGAGGGCAGAACAAACCAGCGCCGAGCTCCGGCACGGCGCGGACGCGAAGCTGGTGGCCGGTAGCACCAGGTGAACCGGCTTGTTCTGGAGCAGCAGAACAAAGGGACCATGGCGTTGCTGCCACAGGGCCGTGGCAGCAACGCCACGAAATAACGGCTTCGGTCAGCGAGGGCTGGAGGGCTGACAGTGCCGTGCGAGCGTCCGGGCGCAGCAACGGCCTCCCAGGCAGCAGGCCGACGGTGGCCGCCGCGACCGGGTAGCCCGACCCGTTGCAGCGGCGAGCTGCTGCAACGGTGAGGGCCGCCTTGCTGCCCGAGCAGCAGCCGTGTGCCACCTGGGGCGTGCGATTACTGCGCTGCATCGTTGCTGTGCGACGGGGAGGTCCGTGCTGCATCCGGTCCGGCGAGCAGCAGAGGCGCCATCCACGAACACGCCCGCGGAGGCGCCGACGGAGAGACCACCGGCGATGTTGTCCAGGTCCGCCTCGGTCATCTCGGCCGTCTC
>NZ_JBEXTV010000141.1:0-2489 GCF_040628835.1 Streptomyces sp. NPDC006134
CCGCAGGGCCTGCACCATCTTGATCACACCGGCCACGCCCGCGGCGGCCTGCGTGTGCCCGATGTTCGACTTCAGCGACCCCAGCCACAGCGGCTGTCCCGGGTCACGGTCCCGGCCGTACGTCGCGAGCAGCGCCTGCGCCTCGATCGGATCGCCCAGCGCCGTACCCGTCCCGTGGCCCTCCACGGCGTCCACGTCCGCCGGGCCGAGCCCGGCGCCGGCGAGGGCCTTGCGGATCACGCGCTGCTGCGAGGGACCGTTGGGCGCGGTCAGGCCGTTGGACGCGCCGTCCTGGTTGACCGCGCTGCCGCGGATGACCGCGAGGACCTTGTGGCCGCGTTCCCGGGCCACCGACAGGCGCTCCAGGACGACCAGGGCCACGCCCTCCGACAGCACGGTGCCGTCGGCGTCGTCCGCGTACGCCTTGCAGCGGCCGTCGGCGGACAGCCCCCGCTGGCGCGACATGCCGAGGACACCGATCGGCGACCCCATCACGGCGACGCCGCCGGCGAGGGCCATCGAGCACTCGCCCTGGCGCAGCGCCTGCGCCGCCAGGTGCATCGCCACCAGCGACGACGAGCAGGCCGTGTCCACGGTGACGGCCGGTCCCTCGAAGCCGAAGACGTACGACACCCGGCCCGACGCCACGCTTCCGGCGGTGGCGGTCGTGGCGAAGCCCTCGAGTTCCGCGGGCAGGTGCGTCAGGGACTCGACGTAGTCGTGGATGGAGACGCCCGAGAAGACGCCGATGCTGTCGCCCCGGGCCGCGGTCGGATCGACGCCGGCGCTCTCCAGGGCCTCCCAGGTGGCTTCGAGGAGCAGCCGCTGCTGCGGGTCCATGGCGAGGGCCTCGCGCGGCGAGATCCCGAAGAAACCCGCGTCGAAGAGGCCGGCGCCCTCGAGGAAGCCGCCCTTGGTGGAGTACGACGTGCCCGCCTTGTCGGGGTCGGCGTCGAAGAGGGTGTCCAGGTCCCAGCCGCGGTCGTCCGGGAAGGCGGACATGCCCTCGCGGCCCTCCCGCACCAGGCGCCAGAGGTCCTCGGGGCCGGTCACCCCGCCGGGCAGGCGGCACGACATGCCCACGATCGCGATGGGTTCGTCGGGGTCCGCGACGGCGGCCTCGGTCGCGGCGGGCGTGCCGGCCGCCGCGGTGTCGCCGAGTTCCTCGCGCAGGTAGCGGGCCAGGGCCTGCGGGGTCGGGTAGTCGAAGATCAGTGTGGCGGGGAGCTTGACGCCGGTCGCCGCGCTGAGCCGGTTGCGCAGTTCGACGGCGGTCAGGGAGTCGAAGCCGATGTCTCCGAACCCTGCGGTGCCCTGGGCCAGTTCGGGTCCGGTGAAGCCGAGCACGGCACCCGCCTCGGCCTGGACGACGGACAGCAGGACGCTCTCCTGCTCGTCCTGGGACAGCCCGGCGAGGCGGCGGACCAAGGCGCTGCTGTCCCCGGCGGCGGCCCGTGCCGTGCGGCGGCCGGGGCGGACCAGACCGCGCAGCAGGTGCTGGACTTCCCCGCCGGACGCGACCTGGCCGCGCAGCGTCTTGAGGTCCAGCTTGATCGGCACGAGGAGTGCCTGGCCCATGTGCAGGCCCGTGTCGAAGATGCGCAGGCCCTCGGCCGGGGTCAGCGCGAGGACGCCGCCGCGGCTCATGCGGGCCTGGTCGACGGCGCTGAGGTGCGCGGTCAGACCGTCGCTCTGCTCCCACAGGCCCCAGGCCAGGGACAGGCCGGGCAGACCGGCCGCGCGGCGCTCGGCCATCAGGCCGTCGAGGAAGGCGTTGGCGGCCGCGTAGTTGCCTTGGCCGGCCGAGCCCATGAGGGCGGCGGCGGACGAGAACACGACGAACGCGTCCAGGTCCCGGTCCCGGGTCAGTTCGTCCAGGTGACGCACCGCGTCCACCTTGGGTGCGAAGACCCCGGCGAGGCGCTCCGGAGTGAGTGTGGCGATCACTCCGTCGTCCAGGACGCCGGCGAGGTGCACCACGCCGGTCAGGGGGTGCTCGTCCGGTACGGACGCCAGCAGGGCCTCGACGTCGCGGCGGTCGGAGACGTCGCAGGCGACGACGGAGACCGTGGCGCCCTGCCCGGTGAGCTCGGCGGCCAGCTCCCGCGCGCCCTCGGCGTCGGGGCCGCGACGGCTCGCCAGGACCAGGTTCCGTACGCCGTGCCGGGTGACCAGGTGCCGGGCCACGAGGGCGCCGAGCGAACCGGTGCCGCCCGTGAGCAGGACCGTACCGTCCGGTCCGAACACCTCGAGCTCGTCCGGAACCTGTCCGGTGACGCGGGTGAGTCGGGGCGCGAAGAGCGTCGTGCCGCGCGCCGCGATCTGCGGTTCGCCGGTGGCGAGGGCCGCCCCCAGGACGGCCCCCGGTCCGCCGGCGCCGGTGCTGGTGCCGCCGTCGATGTCGGTGTCGGTGTCGGTGTCCAGCAGGACGATCCGGTCCGGGTTCTCGGCCTGCGCGGCGCGCACCAGGCCCCACACCGCCGCACCCG
>NZ_JBEXTV010000142.1:0-2433 GCF_040628835.1 Streptomyces sp. NPDC006134
ACGCGTCCAGATCCAGCTCCCGCGTGAGCTCGTCGAGGTGGCGTACGGCATCGACCTTCGGCGCGAACACCCTCGCCAGGCGCTCCGGGGTCAGCATCCCGATGACGCCGTCGTCGGTCACGCCCGCGGTGTGCACCACACCGCGCAGGTCGGGCACCGAGGCCAGCAGGGACTTCACCTGGGCGCGGTCCGCCAGGTCACAGGCCACGGCGGAGACCTCCGCGCCGTGCCCGGTCAGCTCCGCGACCAGCTCCCGCACCCCCTCGGCGGCCGCGCCCCGGCGGCTGGCCAGCACGAGCCGGCGCACACCGTGCCGCACGACCAGGTGCCGGGCCACCAGGCCGCCCAGCGACCCGGCGCCCGAGACCAGGACGGCTCCCTCCGGCCCGAACGCCGTCGCCCCGGCCGTGCCTCGGGCGGCGGCGCGGGCGAGCCGGGGGACGAAGAGGGCCGTGCCGCGCACCGCGGCCTGCGGTTCGCCGCCGGCCAGCGCCGCCCCCAGGACGGGCGGCAGCGTGTCACCGGACACCGGGGCGGCCGGATCGGTGTCGATCAGGAGGACGCGGTCCGGGTTCTCGGCCTGCGCGGCGCGCACCAGGCCCCACACCGCCGAGCCGGCCGGGTCCGTCACCGTGCCGTCACCGGCGGGCACCGCACCCCGGGTGACCACGGCGAGCCGCGTCTCCTCCAGGCCGGGCCCGTCCAGCCAGCACTGCACGACTTCGAGGACGCGGGCGGCCAGTTCGAGCACGGCGCCCTCGCCCTCGTCGCCGACGGCCTCCACGACCGCCACGGCCGGGGCCTCGGCGACGCCCGACTCCACGTCGTCGGCCAGGGTCGCCACGTCCTCCGCGGTGACCACGGGCACCCACGGCACCGCGGGCTCCGCCCCCTGGAGCGACAGCAGCTCGGTCCACTCCACCCGGAACAGCGAGTCGTCGTACGCCGTGCCCGCCGCCGCGTCGAGCTGCTCGGCGGAGACCACCCGGGACACCAGCGAGTCCATCGACACGACCAGGGCGCCGGCCTCGTCCGCCGCGGCCAGCGACAGCGCGTCGCGCTCGGGCCGCGCGAGGCGCACCCGCAGCACCGAGGCGCCCGCGGCGTGCAGCACGAACCCGTTCCACGCGAACGGCAGCCTCAACTCCTGCCCGTCCGGCCCGGGTCCGCCGTCACCGTCGCCCGCGGCCGCCCCCGCGATCCGGAGCAGCGGCGCGTGCAGAGCGGCGTCGAGCAGTGCGGGGTGGATGCCGAACCCGGCGGCGTCCTTGCGCTGTTCCTCGGGCAGGGCGACCTCGGCGAAGATCTCGTCGCCGCGCCGCCACAGCGCGCGTACGCCGCGGAAGGCGGGCCCGTAGCCGTATCCCACCTCGGTGAGCAGGTCGTAGCCACCGCCGGTCGCCACCGGCTCCGCGCCGGGCGGCGGCCAGGCCGTGAAGTCGAACGCCGCCGGGCCGCCGTCCGGCGGGGCCGTGGCGGCCAGCATGCCGCTGGCGTGCCGGGTCCAGGCGTCCGCGCCGCTGACGCCGTCCTCGCGCCGCGAGTACACCTCCACGGTGCGCGAGCCGCTGTCGTCCGGGGCACCCACGGCGACCTGGACGCGTACGCCGCCCTGCTCCGGCACGACGAGGGGCGCCTCGATCACCAGCTCCTCGAGCACGCCGCACCCGGCCTCGTCACCGGCCCGTACGGCCAGCTCGACCAGGCCCGTGCCGGGGACGAGCACCACGCCGCCGACCCGGTGGTCGGCCAGCCAGGGGTGCGACTCCAGCGACAGGCGCGAGGTGGCCACCAGCCCGTCGGACTGCGGCAGTTCCACCACGGCGCCGAGGAGCGGGTGGTCGGTACCGGCGAGCCCGAGAGAGGTCGCGTCGGTGGGGGTCTCCGTCGGCTTGAGCCAGTAGTGGCGGTGGTCGAAGGCGTACGTGGGGAGGTCGACACGCGCCGTCGTGGCGCCGGAGGGCAGGATGCCCGTCCAGTCGACGGGGACACCGCGCACGAAGACCTCGGCCATCGAGGTCAGGAGCCGGCGCAGACCGCCCTCCTCACGCCGGAGCGAGCCGGTGACCACGGTGGCGGTGTCGCTCTCGTCGGCGGTCTCCGTGATCGGCTGGACCAGCACCGGGTGGGCACTGACCTCGACGAAGACGCCGTGGCCCTGGGCCAGGAGCTCGGCGACCGCCGGGCCGAACCCGACCTGGCCGCGCAGGTTCCGGTACCAGTAACCGCCGTCCAGGACACCGCCGTCCTCGACCCAGCCGCTCGTCACGGTCGAGTAGAAGGGGATCGCCGGGGCCTGGGCCTCCATGCCGGACAGAGTCTCGGCCAGGGTGTTCTCGATGTCCTCCACATGCCGGGTGTGGGAGGCGTAGTCCACCGCCACCCGGCGCACCCGGACGCCGTCGCGCGAGAGGGCCTCAAGCGCCTCGTCCA
>NZ_JBEXTV010000143.1:0-2380 GCF_040628835.1 Streptomyces sp. NPDC006134
CTGCGCGCCGACACCACCAGCGGCACCACACCACCCGGCACCGCCTCGTCCGCGCCGGACTCCTGCGCCTCCTCGGGCGCCTCCTCCAGGATCAGATGCGCGTTCGTCCCGCTCACGCCGAACGCGGACACACCCGCCCGGCGCGGGCGGCCGTCACGCGGCCACTCCCGCGCCTCCGTCAGCAGTTCCACCGCGCCCTCGGACCAGTCCACCCGGGACGTGGGCGCGTCCACGTGCAGGGTGGGCGGCAGCACGCCGTGCCGCAGCGCCTGCACCATCTTGATCACACCGGCCACGCCCGCGGCGGCCTGCGTGTGCCCGATGTTCGACTTCAACGACCCCAGCCACAGAGGCCGTTCCGGGTCACGCCCCTGCCCGTACGTCGCGAGCAGCGCCTGCGCCTCGATCGGATCGCCGAGCACCGTGCCCGTCCCGTGGCCCTCCACCACGTCCACGTCCGTCGCGGACAGCCCCGCGTTCGCCAGCGCCCCGCGGATCACGCGCTGCTGGGACGGGCCGTTGGGCGCCGTGAGCCCGTTGGACGCGCCGTCCTGGTTGACCGCACTGCCGCGCAGGACCGCCAGGATCCTGTGACCGCGCTCCCGGGCCACCGACAGGCGCTCCAGGACGACCACGCCGACGCCCTCGGCCCAGCCCGTGCCGTCCGCGCCGTCCGCGTACGCCTTGCAGCGGCCGTCGGCGGCCAGGCCCCGCTGACGCGAGAACTCCACGAACGCACCGGGGTTGGCCATGACCGTCGCACCGCCGGCGAGCGCCATGGAGCACTCGCCCTGGCGCAGCGCCTGCGCCGCCAGGTGCATCGCCACCAGCGACGACGAGCACGCCGAGTCGATGGTGACGGCCGGTCCCTCGAAGCCGAAGACGTACGACACCCGGCCCGACGCCACACTCGTCGATCCGCCCGTGCCCGCGAAACCCTCCAGCTCCGGCGTCACCACGTCGGCGCCGGGGGCGACATAGCCCTGGCCGAACACCCCGGAGAACACCCCGACATCGGTGCCCTTCAGCGAGACCGGGTCGATGCCGGCGCTCTCCAGGGCCTCCCAGGAGGTCTCCAGGAGCAGACGCTGCTGCGGGTCCATGGCGAGGGCCTCACGCGGCGAGATCCCGAAGAACCCGGCGTCGAAGAGGCCCGCCTCGTGGAGGAAGCCGCCCCGGTCGGTGTAGGAGGTGCCGGGGTTGTCGGGGTCCGGGTCGAACAGGCCCTCCAGGTCCCAGCCGCGGTTGTCCGGGAACCCCGACACGGCGTCGCGGCCGTCCCGGACCAGGCGCCACAGGTCTTCCGGCCCTGCCACCCCGCCCGGCAGCCGGCACGCCATGCCCACCACGGCCACCGGCTCGCGGGAGGCGTCGACGAGCCGGCGGTTCTGCTTCTTCAGCGAACCGACCTCTTCGAGCGATGCCCGTAGCGCCTCGACGACCTTTTCGTACGACGCACTCACTTGAATTCCCCAATCTCTCCGGTGTCGCAGAGTCAGTTGTCGCCGAGCGCGAGCTGCACGAGGTCGTCGACGTTCAGGTCGGCGATCGCCCTGTCCTCGCCGGCGTCGTCCGGGGCGCCGGCCGCCGGCCCGCCGTCGCCGAGGGCGGCCAGCCCGACCAGGGCGTCCATCAGTCCGGCCTCCCGGAAGCGGGCCAGCGGAAGCGATGCGAGCGCGTGCCGGAGCCGCACCTCGTCCACGTCCGAGCCGGCCGTGCCGCCGTCCGGGGCCAGTTCGGTGTGCAGGTGCCGGGCCAGGGCCTGCGGGTTCGGGTAGTCGAAGACCAAGGTGGCGGGCAGCTTCAGACCGGTCGCCGCGCGCAGCCGGTTGCGCAGCTCCACGGCCGTGAGCGAGTCGAAGCCGGTGTCCTTGAACGCGATGTCCGCCGGGACCTCGTCCGCTCCGGCGTGCCCGAGCACGACCGCGGCCTGGGTACGGACCAGGTCGACGAGGACCTTCTCCTGTTCGGCGGCGGGCAGCCCGGCAAGGCGGCGCAGCAGCTCGCCCTCCCCTGCGGCGCTCGCCGCATGGGCCTGCTGCCGGCCCGCGCGGACCAGTCCGCGCAGCATGTGCGGCACTGTGCTGCCGGCCGCCGCGTCGGCGCGCACCGCCCGCAGGTCCAGCTTGGCGGGGACCAGGAGCGACTGCGCGGAACCCACCGCGGCGTCGAAGAGCCTCATGCCCTCGGCCAGGCTCATGATCTTCAGGCCGCCACGCCGGCTCATCCGGGACCGGACGAGGTCGTCGGTGCCCGCCGCCATGCCGGTGGTCTGCTCCCACAGCCCCCAGGCCAGGGACAGACCGGGCAGGCCCGCCGCGCGGCGCTCGGCCATCAGGCCGTCGAGGTAGGCGTTGGCGGCGGCGTAACCGCCGCTGCC
>NZ_JBEXTV010000144.1:0-2353 GCF_040628835.1 Streptomyces sp. NPDC006134
TGACGTTGATCGCCGGGAACAGGAGGGTGCCCTCGCGCTGCATCTCGTACAGGCGGTGGACACCGGTCGTGGTCTCCTCCGTCACACCGCGGATCCCCGAGGCGAGGGCCGACCAGTCCAGGGTGCTGTTCTCCAGCAGGGCCCGGACGACGGCGAGCTCCTCGTTGGACGCCTCCGGCAGCCGGCCCGTCTTCTGGTACTCGACACCGTTGTGGACGAGGAGGGTGGCGTCACCGCCGTCGTCCAGGATCATGTTCGGGCCCGCGTGCCCGGGCCAGGTCAGCGCCTGCTCGGTGCACCACCAGTACTCCTGGAGGGTCTCGCCCTTCCAGGCGAAGACCGGGATGCCGGCGGCGGCGATCGCGGCGGCGGCGTGGTCCTGGGTGGAGAAGATGTTGCAGGACGCCCAGCGGACCTCGGCGCCCAGGGCGACCAGGGTCTCGATGAGCACGGCCGTCTGGACCGTCATGTGCAGGGAGCCGGTGATCCGGGCCCCGGCCAGCGGCCGGGCGTCGGCGTACTCCCTGCGGATCGCCGTCAGACCGGGCATCTCGTGCTCGGCGAGGGTGATCTCCTTGCGGCCGAACCCGGCGAGGGAGAGGTCGGCGACCTTGAAGTCGGTGAACTCAGCTGACATGGAGGCTCCTCGAGCTGTTCAGTACGTTGCGGTGGATGTCCAGGGCCGCCGTGGACCTGTTGAGCGTGATGTAGTGCAGGCCGGGGGCACCCTCGGCGAGCAGCCGGTCCGCCATGGCGGTGGCGTGGTCGACCCCGATCCGGTACGCGTCGCCGGGCCGCTCGCGGGCGGCTTCGAGGCGGTGGGCCAGGTCCTCCGGGAAGGCGGCGTCGGAGAGTTCGGCGAAGCGCCGGATCTGGCGGACGTCGGTGGCCGGCATGATCTCCGGGATGATCGGTGTCGTGCAGCCCGCGGCCGCGACCCGGTCGCGCAGCCGCAGGTAGTCCTCCACGTCGAAGAACATCTGGGTGATGGCGTAGTCCGCGCCCGCCCGGCACTTGGCCACGAAGTGCCGGATGTCGCTGTCCCAGTCGGGCGAGCGCGGGTGCTTCTCCGGGAACGCCGCCACCCCGATGGTGAACTCCCCCAGCGAACGCACCAGTTCGACCAGTTGGTACGCATGGGTGAAGCCGTCCGGATGCGGCTCCCACGGCCCCTTGGGGTCGCCGGGCGGGTCGCCGCGCAGCACGAGCACGTCGCGCACTCCGGCGTCCGCGTACTGGCCGATGATGCGGCGCAGTTCGGCGACGGAGTGCCCGACGGCCGTCAGGTGGGCCACCGGGCGCAGCGTCGTCTCGGCCACGATCCGTTGGGTGACGTCGATGGTGCGCTCCCGTGAGGAGCCTCCCGCGCCGTAGGTGACGGACACGAAGTCGGGGCCGAGCGGTTCGATGCGGCGGACGGCCTGCCACAGGGCCTGCTCGCCCTTGGCCGTCTTCGGCGGGAAGAACTCGAAGGAGAACGTCGTCACGCGCGGCCTCCGGCGTTGAAGTAGCTCGCCTCGGGGTGGTGGACGACGATGGCGTCGGTGGACTGCTCGGGGTGGAGCTGGAACTCCTCCGACAGGTGCACGCCGATCCGCTCCGGCCGGAGCAGTTCGGCGATCTTCGCGCGGTCCTCCAGGTCCGGGCAGGCCGGGTAGCCGAGCGAGTAGCGGCAGCCCTGGTACTCGGTGCGGAACATGCCGTCCATGGCGGACGGATCGCTGCCGTCGATGCCGAGTTCGGCGCGGACGCGGGCGTGCCAGTACTCGGCGAGCGCCTCGGCGAGCTGCACGGACAGACCGTGCAGCTCGAGGTAGTCGCGGTAGGAGTCCGAGGCGAACAGCTCGGCGGTGGCCTCACCGATCCGCGAGCCCACGGTGACGACCTGGAGGCCGACGACGTCCGTCTCGCCGGACTCCTCCGAGCGGAAGAAGTCGGCCAGGCACAGCCGGCGGCCGCGGCGCTGGCGGGGGAAGGTGAAGCGGGTGCGCTCGTTGCCCCGCTCGTCGAGGATGATCAGGTCGTCGCCCTTGGACACGCACGGGAAGTAGCCGTGGACGACGGCGGCTTCGAGGAGGTTCTCCGTCCGCAGCCGGTCGAGCCACATGCGCAGCCGCGGCCGGCCCTCGCTCTCGACGGTGCCGCCCTTGAGTCCCCACTGGCCCTTGAACAGGGCGCCCTCGTCGAGCCAGGACGCGTACTCCTTGAGCTGGATGCCCTTGATCACGCGGGTGCCCCAGAACGGCGGGGCGGGCACGGGGTTGTCGGTGGCGACGTCGGAGCGGACGTGCCCGGTCTCGGGCCGTTCCTCGGCCACCGTCGTGGCCGCCGCCCTGACCCGGCGCTGCTTCAG
>NZ_JBEXTV010000145.1:0-2102 GCF_040628835.1 Streptomyces sp. NPDC006134
CCTTCGGCGCGCTGCTCTCCCAGGGCATCGGCGACACCATCCGGGTGTCCCTGTCGGCCCCGCCGGTGGAGGAGGTCAAGGTCGGCCTGCAGATCCTGCAGTCCCTGGGCCTGCGCCAGCGCGGCCTGGAGATCGTCTCCTGCCCGTCCTGCGGCCGCGCCCAGGTCGATGTCTACAAGCTGGCCGAAGAGGTGACGGCCGGTCTGACCGGCATGGAGGTGCCGCTGCGGGTGGCGGTGATGGGCTGCGTGGTCAACGGGCCCGGCGAGGCCCGGGAGGCCGACCTCGGGGTGGCCTCCGGCAACGGCAAGGGGCAGATCTTCGTCAAGGGCGAGGTCGTCAAGACCGTCCCCGAGTCCAAGATCGTGGAGACCCTCATCGAGGAGGCCATGAAGATCGCCGAACAGATGGAGAAGGACGGCGTCGCCTCCGGCGAGCCGTCGGTCTCCGTCGCCGGCTGACCCCCGCCTTCCCCGCGCCGTCCCCGAGGCAGGACCTGGGGGCGGCGCCGCCGTTTTACGGCAGGTACAGTGCGGAGACCAGCGACCTTAGAGGTGAGGCCCCGCACCGTGTTGACGCAGACCACCTCCCGCGTGCTCGAACCGGGCGACCTGGACGCCGCGCTCGCCGTCCTCGACCGCGAACCGGTCGCGAACGCCTTCGTGACCTCCCGCGTGCAGGTCGCCGGCCTCGACCCGTGGCGCCTCGGCGGCGAGATGTGGGGCTGGTACGAGGACGGCATGCTGACGTCCCTGTGCTACGCGGGCGCCAACCTCGTCCCCCTCTGCGCCACCCCCCGCGCGGTCCGCGCCTTCGCCGACCGGGCCCGCCGCGCCGGCCGCCGCTGCTCCTCCATCGTCGGCCCCGCCGGACCCACCGCCCAGCTGTGGCGGCTGCTCGAACCCTCCTGGGGCCCGGCCCGCGAGGTCCGCGCCCACCAGCCCCTCATGATCACCGACCGCATGCCCGCCGGCGTCGCCCCCGACCCCTACGTCCGCCGCGTCCGCAAGGACGAGATGGACACGATCCTGCCGGCGTGCGTGGCCATGTTCACCGAGGAGGTCGGCGTCTCCCCGCTCGCCGGCGACGGCGGCCTGCTCTACCAGGCCCGCGTCGCCGAGCTGGTCGGCTCCGGCCGCTCCTTCGCCCGCTTCGACGCCGACGGCCGCGTCGTCTTCAAGGCCGAGATCGGCGCCGTGACCGACCGGGCCTGCCAGATCCAGGGCGTGTGGGTGGCCCCCGAGTACCGGGGCCGGGGCCTCGCCGCCCCCGGCATGGCCGCCGTCCTGCGCTACGCGCTCACCGAGATCGCCCCGGTCGCGAGCCTGTACGTGAACGACTTCAACACCCCCGCCCGCCGCACCTACCGGAAGGTGGGCTTCCAGGAGGCCGGCGCGTTCATGAGCGTGCTGTTCTGACCAGCCGGGGATCCGCCCCCATACGGCCCCGCGCCGCGGGTAGGCTCCCCGCCATGGACCTCGTGATCGGCCCCCTGGACCTCCCCGCCCACGTCGACGAAGCCCTCGCGGTCCAGGCCGTCGCCTTCGGTCTGGGCGCCGACGAGGTGGCCGTACGCCGCCAGATCGTCCTGCGCCACATGACCTACCCCGGGGCCCGCGCCCTCGGCGCGACCACCACGGCGGGCGACCTCGTCGGCTTCGTCTACGGCATGCCCAACGACCGCGCCCACTGGTGGTCCACCGTCGTCGAGCCCTACCTGCGCGCCCAGGACCACGAGGACTGGCTCGACGACTCCTTCGTCATCACCGAGCTGCACGTCCACCCCCACCACCAGAACCGCGGCATCGGCCGCGCCCTGATCACCACGATCACCGACGGCGCCGCCGAGCCCCGCTCCATCCTGTCGGCCATCGACACCGAGAGCCCGGCCCGCGCCCTGTACCGCTCCCTGGGCTACCGCGACCTCGCCCGCCAGGTGATCTTCCCCAGCGCCCCCAAGCCGTACGCCGTGATGGGCGCCCCCCTGCCCCTGCGCAGGGCGTAGGGGGCTTCTGACGGATCTCCGCGGCGTCGCGACGCCCGGCACGCCCTCGAGCCCCCCCGGGCGGCGGGGGCGGTGGGGCGGGCACACCTGACCACCG
>NZ_JBEXTV010000146.1:0-1905 GCF_040628835.1 Streptomyces sp. NPDC006134
CCTCGGTGGAACTGCGCAACCGGCTCCGCGAGGCGACCGGCCTGAAGCTGCCCCCCACGCTGGTCTTCGACTACCCGACCCCGCAGGCCCTCGCCGGGTACCTGCGCGAGGAGTTCGGTGACACGGCGACGGCCGGTGCCTCCGGCCTCGCGACCACGGCCGCCGTCGCGGACCCGGACGAGCCGATCGCGATCGTGGGCATGGCGTGCCGCCTGCCCGGCGGTGTGACGGGCCCCGAGTCCCTGTGGCGCCTGGTGCACGAGGGGCGCGAGGGCATGTCCGACTTCCCCGACGACCGTGGCTGGGACATGGCGGGCCTGTTCGACGCCGACCCGGACAGCGTGGGCACGTCGTACGCCAGCCGGGGCGGCTTCGTACAGGGAGCGGGGTCCTTCGACGCCGGGTTCTTCGGGATCTCGCCGCGTGAGGCCCTCGCCATGGACCCGCAGCAGCGTCTGCTCCTGGAGACCTCCTGGGAGGCCCTGGAGAGCGCCGGCGTCGATCCGACGTCGCTGAAGGGCACCGACGTCGGCGTGTTCTCCGGGGTGTCCCACCAGGGGTACGGAGCCGGGGTCGCCGCGCCGGAGCTGGAGGGCTTCGCGAGCACGGGCACCGCGTCGAGTGTGGCGTCGGGCCGGGTGTCGTACGTCTTCGGCTTCGAGGGCCCGGCCGTCACCGTGGACACGGCCTGCTCGTCGTCGCTGGTGGCGATGCACCTGGCGGCGCAGGCGCTGCGCCAGGGCGAGTGCTCGATGGCGCTCGCCGGCGGCGTGACCGTGATGGCGACCCCCGTCAGCTTCGTGGAGTTCTCGCGCCAGCGGGGCCTGGCCGCCGACGGCCGCTGCAAGGCGTTCGCGGACGGCGCCGACGGCACGGGCTGGGCCGAGGGCGTGGGCCTGGTCGTCCTGGAGCGGCTGTCGGTGGCCCGGGAGCGCGGCCACCGGGTGCTCGCGGTCCTGCGCGGCAGCGCGGTCAACCAGGACGGCGCGTCCAACGGGCTCACCGCTCCGAACGGTCCCTCGCAGCAGCGCGTGATCCGCAAGGCCCTCGCCGGCGCCGGGCTCTCGACGGCGGACGTGGACGCCGTGGAGGGCCACGGGACGGGTACGGCGCTGGGCGATCCGATCGAGGCGCAGGCGCTGCTCGCCACGTACGGGCAGGACCGTGACCCCGGGAAGCCGCTGTGGCTGGGGTCGCTGAAGTCGAACATCGGGCACACGCAGGCCGCCGCGGGCGTGGCCGGTGTGATCAAGATGGTGCAGGCCCTGCGGCACGGCGTGCTGCCGCCCACCCTGCACGTGGACGCGCCCACGTCCCGGGTGGACTGGTCCGAGGGCGCGGTGGAACTGCTGACCGAGGCGCGGGAGTGGCCGCGTGACGGCCGCCCGCGCCGGGCGGGTGTCTCCTCGTTCGGCATCAGCGGCACGAACGCGCACCTGATCCTGGAGGAGGCCCCGCGGGAGCCGGCCGAGCCCGTCTCCGACGAGGCCGCGCCCGCCGGTACGGTGCCGCTCGTGGTGTCGGCGCGCAGCGTGGGTGCGCTGGCGGCCCAGGGCGAGCGGCTGGCGGCCTTCGTCGAGGAGGCGGACGAGCCGTCGCCGGCGGGTGTCGCCGGGGCGCTGGTCTCGAAGCGGGCGCTGCTGAGCGAGCGCGCGGTGGTCGTGGCCGGCTCGAACGAGGAGGCGGTCGCCGGACTCCGGGCGCTGGCACGCGGCGAGAACCCGGCCGGTCTGGTCACCGGCAGGGTGAGCGTCTCGGGCGGGCCGGGCAAGGTGGTGTGGGTGTTTCCGGGCCAGGGTTCGCAGTGGGTCGGTATGGGGCGGGAGTTGCTGGAGTCCTCGCCGGTGTTCGCGGAGCGGGTCGCGGAGTGTGCGGCGGCGCTGGAGCCGTATATCGACTGGTCGC
>NZ_JBEXTV010000147.1:0-1597 GCF_040628835.1 Streptomyces sp. NPDC006134
TCACCCCGCCGGCGCGGGACCCGCAGCCGGAGCCGGGCGCCGCCTCCCTCTACCAGAGCGTGCCGTTCCGGCAGGACACGTCCTACCTGGCGATCGGCGAGCGCACCAACGCCAACGGGTCGAAGAAGTTCCGCGAGGCCATGCTGGAGGGCCGCTGGGACGACTGCGTGGAGATGGCGCGGGAGCAGATCCGCGAGGGCGCGCACATGCTCGACCTGTGCGTGGACTACGTCGGCCGGGACGGCGTGGCCGACATGGAGGAGCTGGCCGGCCGCTTCGCCACCGCATCCACCCTGCCGATCGTGCTGGACTCCACCGAGGTGGAGGTGTTGCGGGCGGGCCTGGAGAAGCTGGGCGGCCGCGCGGTGATCAACTCGGTGAACTACGAGGACGGCGACGGCCCCGAGTCGCGGTTCGCCAAGGTCACGGCGCTGGCCAGGGAGCACGGCGCGGCGCTGATCGCGCTGACCATCGACGAGGAGGGCCAGGCCCGCACCGCCGGGAAGAAGGTCGAGATCGCCGAACGCCTGATCGACGATCTGACCGGCAACTGGGGCATCCACGAGGAGGACATCCTCGTGGACTGCCTGACCTTCACCATCTGCACCGGCCAGGAGGAGTCCCGGGGCGACGGCATCGCGACCATCGAGGCGATCCGCGAGCTGAAGAAGCGCCACCCCAGGGTGCAGACCACCCTCGGTCTGTCGAACATCTCCTTCGGCCTGAACCCGGCCGCCCGCATCCTGCTCAACTCCGTCTTCCTGGACGAGTGCGTGAAGGCCGGCCTGGACTCCGCGATCGTCCACGCCTCGAAGATCCTGCCGATCGCCCGCTTCGACGAGGAGCAGGTCACCACCGCTCTCGACCTGATCTACGACCGCCGCAGCGAGGGCTACGACCCGCTCCAGAGGCTGATGGAGCTGTTCGAGGGCGCCACCGCCAAGTCGCTGAAGGCGTCCAAGGCCGAGGAACTGGCCGCCCTGCCGCTGGAGGAGCGCCTCAAGCGCCGCATCATCGACGGCGAGCGCAACGGCCTGGAAGCCGACCTGGACGAGGCCCTCACCCGGCGCCCGGCACTGGAGATCGTCAACGAGACGCTGCTGGACGGGATGAAGGTGGTCGGCGAGCTGTTCGGCTCCGGCCAGATGCAGCTGCCGTTCGTGCTCCAGTCCGCCGAGGTGATGAAGACGGCGGTGGCCTACCTGGAGCCGCACATGGAGAAGACGGACGAGGCGGGCAAGGGCACCATCGTGCTGGCCACCGTCCGCGGCGACGTGCACGACATCGGCAAGAACCTCGTCGACATCATCCTGTCCAACAACGGCTACAACGTCGTCAACCTCGGCATCAAGCAGCCGGTCTCGGCGATCCTGGAGGCCGCCGAGGAGCACAAGGCCGACGTCATCGGCATGTCCGGGCTCCTGGTGAAGTCCACCGTGATCATGAAGGAGAACCTGGAAGAGCTCAACCAGCGCGGTCTGGCCACCCGCTACCCGGTCATCCTCGGCGGCGCCGCCCTCACCCGCGCCTACGTCGAGCAGGACCTCCACGAGATCTACGAAGGCGAAGTCCGCTACGCCCGCGACGCCTTCGAGGG
>NZ_JBEXTV010000148.1:0-1451 GCF_040628835.1 Streptomyces sp. NPDC006134
GCCCTACCTTTCAACTCACGGGTGCACCCCAGCCATTCGTAAGGTTGTGGCACCCAGGGGGGAGGGGTGTGGCTCTCGGGCTCGCTGCCGTTGTTCGTGGCTCCGGAGGCTTGGCCGCCCCGCCCCCCACGACGACTCGGCCGCCGATTAGGAAGTGCGACAAGATCGCTGTGTAGGGCAATGCCGGCGAGGTCGTCCGTGGTACGCACGACAGGAACGACTTCGGGAGCACGATGAGCCGGATATGGGCCGGGATCGACTGCGGCAAGACCCACCACCACTGCGTCGCCATGGACGCCGACGGCAGGAGCCTGCTGTCGCGCCGGGTGGCCAACGACGAGCCGGAACTCCTGAATCTCATGGGCGACGTCCTCGACCTCGCCGACGGCCGCGAGGTGACGTGGGCGATGGACATGACCGGCGGTGAGCCCGGTCTGCTGATCGCCGTCCTGGTCAACCATCTGCAGGAGCTGCTCTACATCCCCGGCCGCATGGTCAACCGGGCCTCCGACGCCTACCGGGGCGAGGGGAAGACCGACGCCCGCGACGCCAGGATCATCGCCGACCAGGCACGCATGCGCCGCGACCTGCAAACGATCCGTCCCGACGACGAGACCACGATCGAGCTGCGGCTGCACACCAGCCACCGCATCGACCTGGTCGCCGACCGCACCCGCACCATCAACCGCCTGCGGGGCACCCTGCTGAGCATGTTCCCCGCGCTCGAACGCGCCCTGGAACTCACCAATGCCGGGCCGCTGGTCCTTCTCACCGGCTACCAGACCCCGGCCGCCCTGCGTCGGATCGGCGTCAGCCGGCTCACCACCTGGCTGCGCAACCGAAAGGTCCGCGGCGCTGAAGCCCTGGCCAAGGCGGCCGTCGAGGCCGCCGAGCGGCAGCACACGGCTGTGGCCGGTGAGAAGGTCATCGCGAAGATGGTGCACACCCTCGCGAAGGAGGTGATGGCCCTCAACGAGAAGATCGCCGAGATCGACAAGCTCATCGAGGGCCGGTTTCGCGAGCACGAACTCGCCAAGGTGATCCTGAGCATGCCGGGCATGGGGCCCAAGCTCGGTGCCGAGTTCCTGGTCGCCATCGGCGGGAGCCTGGACGGCTTCCCCACCGCGGACCGCCTCGCGGCCTTCGGCGGCGTCGCTCCCGCCCCGCACGACTCCGGCAAGACCAGCGGCAACCTGCGGCGCCCGCAGCGCTACCACCGGCGCCTGCAACGCGTCTTCTACACCTCCGCGCTGGTCAGCTCCTGGAGCGATCCCAACTCCAAGCGGTTCTACGATCGCAAGAGAGCCGAGGGCAAGAGCCACGTCCAGGCCGTCCTCGCCCTCGCCCGCCGACGCGTCAACGTCCTGTGGGCCCTCATCCGTGACCGACGGTGCTACCAAGTCACACCGCCCGTCACGCTTGCCGCTTGACACCAGCATTAGGAAGCCTCC
>NZ_JBEXTV010000149.1:0-1430 GCF_040628835.1 Streptomyces sp. NPDC006134
GGTCACGTCCGCTGGAGTGGTGTATCGACGGCCACTCGGTGATCTCGTTTTGAGGCTATGCGGTGAGTTCGGTGGGCAGGGCGGAGTCGTCGGTTTCTGACTCGATCGGGTGGAGGCGGGCCTTGGCCAGCAGCTCGCGGCCCATGTAGCGGCGGGCTTCGGTCCACTCGTCGTTCTGCTCGGCCAGGACCGCGCCGACGAGCCGGATCACGGCGGTGCGGTCGGGGAAGATGCCGACCACGCCGGTGCGGCTGGGGGCACCTCCCGCGGCGAAGCCGTGGGGGAGGATCTCCTTGTTCAGCCGCTCCTGCGGATTGTTCGACCAGATCTGCCGCCAGATCTCACGCGGGAACGCGGTGAAGGCCAGCAGGTCGTGCTGGGCGGCGTCCAAGTGGGCCGCGGCCTTGGGGAACTTGGCCTCCAGCGCCTCCAGGACGTGCCGCATCTGGGCCTTCACGGCGTCGGTGTCGGGCTGTTCGAAGACCGTCCGCAGCAGGGTGGCCACCCACGGCTGGGCCGACTTGGGGACTTGGCTCAGCAAATTTCGGGCGTAATGGGTGCGGCACCGCTGCCACGACGAGCCGGGCAGAACGGCACCGATGGCGTCGACGAGGCCGGCGTGGGCGTCGGAGACGACGAGCTGGACGCCGGTCAGGCCGCGGGCGATGAGCGAGCGCAGGAAGGCGAGCCAGCCGGCGCCGTCCTCGGCGGTGGCGACGTCGATGCCGAGGATCTCGCGGTGCCCGTCGGCGTTGACGCCGACCGCGATCAGGGCGTGGACGTTGATGATGCGGCCGCCCTCGCGGACCTTCTGGGTGAGTGCGTCGACCCAGACGAACGCATACGGCCCGGTGTCCAGGGGCCGGTTGCGGAACGCGGTGACCTGCTCGTCAAGGTGCTTGGCCATCGCGCTGACCTGGGACTTCGACAGCTGGGTGACGCCCAGGGGCTCGGCGAGCTTCTCGACCCTGCGGGTGGAGACGCCGAGCAGGTAGGCGGTGGCGACCACCGAGATGAGGGCCTGTTCGGCCCGGCGGTGGCGTTCGAGGAGCCAGTGCGGGAAGTAGCTGCCCTGCCTCAGCTTGGGGATGGTCAGTTCGACGGTGCCGGCGCGGGTGTCCCACTCGCGCGGGCGGTAGCCGTTGCGGTGGTTGACGCGTTCGTCGCTGACCTGCCCGTATTCCGCGTTGCAGAGGGCATCGGCCTCCGCGGACATGAGCGCGTCGGCGAACGTCTTGATCATCGCGCGCAGCAGATCGGGACTCGCCGCGGCGAGGTTGTCCTCGGCGAGGGCGTGCAGGGGCAGACTGTCGGGTGCGGTCATCGTGCTGATCTCCTTCGAGCTTCGGCATCTCGAAGATCAGCCGGTGGCCGTTCATCTATGCGGGCACCATCCCGATGCCGGAGCAAACCCCCGGATCAGGTCAAAC
>NZ_JBEXTV010000150.1:0-1353 GCF_040628835.1 Streptomyces sp. NPDC006134
AAGCACCCCCATCCCGGCGACCGGTACGAACTGGCCGTACGGGACACCCGGTCCCTCTCCTTCGACAAGTCCCGCGGCACTGACGGCCGTCGGGGCAAGCCGGTCACCGTCGTCACCGTCACCTTCGAAGGACGGCTGGAGGTCACCGACCCCGACGCTCTGCGCCGCACCCTCACCCAGGGCGTCGGCCGGGCCCGTGCCTACGGCTGCGGCCTTCTCACCCTGGCCCCCCTCGCCCAGCCCGCCCGGCAGGCGTCATGAGCACGGTCTCCCGCCGCCCGGCGCTCACTCCCCGGCAGCTCACCCGCGCCGACGAGCGTCTCTCCTTCGTCTACCTGGAACGCTGCACGGTGCACCGCGACGCCAACGCCATCACCGCCCAGGACGCGGAGGGCACCACCCACATCCCCTCGGCGACCATCGGCACCCTCCTCCTCGGGCCCGGAACACGCGTCACCCATCAGGCCATGAGCGTGCTGGGCGAGACCGGCGCGGCCGTCTGCTGGGTCGGTGAACACGGCGTGCGCCACTACGCCTCCGGCCGCTCCCTCACCCGCTCCTCCACCCTCATGGAGGCCCAGGCCGGGCAGTGGGCCAACTCGCGCAGCCGCCTCGCCGTGGCACGCAAGATGTACCGGCTGCGTTTCCCGGACGAGGACCCGGCCGGCCTCACCCGGCACGAACTCCTCGGCCGCGAGGGACGACGGGTCAAGGACTGCTACCGCGCCGAGGCCGTCCGCACCGGCGTCCCCTGGCGGGGCCGCCGCTACACCCCCGGCGACTTCACCGGCGGTGACGCCGTCAACCAGGCCATCACCGCCGCCGCCCAGTGCATGTACGGCATCGCCCATGCCGTCGTCACCTCCCTGGGATGCAGCCCGGCCCTCGGTTTCATCCACTCCGGCCACGAACTGTCCTTCGTCCTGGACATCGCCGACCTCTACAAGACGGAGATCGGCATCCCGCTCGCCTTCGACGTGGCCGCACAGGGCGAGGAGGACGTCGGCTCCCGCACCCGCCGTGCACTGCGGGACCGCATCAACGAAACATCCCTGCTGAGCCGGTGCGTCGACGACATCAAACATCTCCTGCTGCCCGAGACGGCCAAGCCCTCCGACCCCGGCGACGACCGGGACGTCGTCACACTTCAGAGCGACCACGGCCACCAGGTCGCCTCCGGCGTCAACTACGACGGGCCCGAGGACTACGGGGACGAGCTCTGGTGACCGTCATCGTCCTCACCAACTGCCCGGCCGGACTGCGCGGCTTCCTTACCCGCTGGCTGCTGGAGATCTCCGCCGGCGTGTTCGTGGGCAACCCCTCGGCCCGGATCCGCGACGTGCTCTGGGAAGA
>NZ_JBEXTV010000151.1:0-1353 GCF_040628835.1 Streptomyces sp. NPDC006134
CAAGCTCCGCTGCAGCACAACCCGCATCACCGACCTGGTCAAGGCCGCGCTCGCGCTCCACCTCGCGACGTCAAGCTGAGGTTGGAAACGGCTCAAGGACAAGTTCGAAAGCAACAACTACGCCGCAGCACGATTCGACAGCAAAGGTGACGGCGACTTCATTCTGGTCGCCCGGAGTTCAGGATTCCGCCACTCGGAGCGCATGATCGGGTTCCCGGTCCTCAGGGACGGGGCGCAAGGCCGCATGACCGAACTGTACACGGAAAGAGCTCCCTGTTCGAGCGCACCGAACTGCAGCGCATGGATGAAGGAGAGATTCCCTCACGTCGAAGTCACGCACAGCATCGACTACGGGGCCACACCCGAGTCCCGGGCGAAGGGAAACGCGGAAATGATGAATTACCTGGACCGCCTCAAAGCAAATCGGGACAGATAGCGTGCGATGTTCCCGCGACCCGCCTGCCCCGCGCACCGGTTCCGTGTCGGTGCTAGCATCGGCCACTCCGAACATTCCCGAGGCAGGTGGAACAGGAGATGACGCGGCCCATGGACCGGGAAACCCTGGAGTCCGAGTTCCGTCCGGAAGAGATCATCACATTCTCTCCGGCAGCAGTGGCGAACGTCCGGCACGAGCCGAGTTCGCGATTCCTGTGCCATGTCGGAATTCCGTCACGTCCCAACCCCTGGTTCGACCTCGTGGACGGAACTCCGGAGCAGACTCGGGCACTCGGCGACTGCTACGACGACCTCGAGGACCGGTGGGCGAACCTGCCCACGGGAGCCGAAAGCTGGCTCGTCATCGGAATGATTCCGTACGACGACATCGTCTTGGACGGGACCACCGGGACCGTCTACTGCCTGCCGGGCGAAGATTCCGAGATCTATCCGCTGAACAAGGACATCGACTCGTTCGCCCACTTTCTCTACTTGCTGGAGAAGGAGCGTCCGAACTACGACTTCGAGCCGGATCGCGAAACACTCGACCCCGAAGGGGCGGCCCGCCGCCTGTCCGAGCAGATGCGGGAGATCGATCCCGAAGCTCTCGAAGTGAGTCGTTCACAGTGGCACGACATCCTTGAGTATGTCGCCTATCCCGAGGCGCGATGACACCCTCCCTCCTGTCCGGGGTACCGTTCTCACCTGCCACACTGATCACTTTCGGCGATGAAGCCCGCCTTTTTCGTGAGAGACTCCCGAAAGGTCGAGCCGGGATTCCTCCAAGCGGCAGCGGGAGGCGGCAGCGCAAGCGATATGTGATACTGAGCCGTTTCCAACCTCAGCTTGACGTCGCGAGGTGGAGCGCGAGCGCGGCCTTGACCAGGTCGGTGATGCGGGTTGTGCTGCAGCGGAGCT
>NZ_JBEXTV010000152.1:0-1125 GCF_040628835.1 Streptomyces sp. NPDC006134
GATCGTCCCCCCCCCCCGCCCCCTGCCCGGGGGTGTGCGCGGGCGGCCCGGGGGGCGCGCCGGCTCACACCGGCTCACCCCAGCATCGCGTCCTGGGTGAGGATCGACTGGTAGACCTTCGACAGATCACGACCCGGTTCCAGACCGAGCTCCTTGACGAGCCACTGCCGAGTGCGGTGGAACACGTCGAGGGCCTCGGTCTGTCTGCCGTCCCGGTACAGCGCGAGCATCAGCAGCTGGCTCAGCCGTTCCCTCCCCGGGTGCTGGGCGGTCAGCTGGCGCAGCTCCGGGATGACCCCGCGGCCCTCGCCGATCCGCAGCCGTGCCGCGACCAGGTCCTCCCGGGCGCACAGCCGCTGCTCCTCCAGGTGCGCCGCCTCCAGCTGGAGCCTGGGCCCCTCGTAGAGGTCGAAGAGCGCCGGCCCGCGCCACAGGCCGAGGGCCTCGTCGAGCAGGTGTACGGCCTTGCCGGGATCGCGCTCCGCGGAGCCCCGCGCGGCGAGCGACAGGAACCGCTGGGCGTCCACGGCGTCCGGCGCGAGGTCCAGGAGGTAGCCGCCGCTGACCGTGCGCAGCACCTCGTCCCCCCGCCGGCCGGTGAGGGAGCCGAGCAGCCTGCGCAGCCGCAGGACGTTGGCCTGGAGCGCGTTGCGCATGTTCTCCAGCTCGCGCTCGCCCCACAGTTCGGCCATCAGCTGCTCGTACAGGATGGGTGTGCCGGGTGGCAGGGACAGCAGTGCGAGGACGGTGCGCACGCGTTTGGACACGACGTGACGCCGTACGTCGTCGTGGCTGATGGTCACTGACCCGAGCAACTGCACTTCCATGGCCTCTCCCCGTTGCGTGCTCCGCGGGCTGGGGATGCGGAGCGGCGGCCCACGTCATTGAGCCATCAGCTGCTCGGTCGCCACTCGGCCGCCCCTCGGCCGGACCCATGACGGATTCACGTCCGGAAGCAGGGGGCGCGCGCGGGCCGCGCGCATATGGCCCGGCGTGCCGGGTGCGGCGTGCGTGGCACCGGCGCCGCAGGCCGGGGGGACCGGCCCCGGCCTGCGGAACCCCCGGCCCGGGGCGCCGGGGGGGCCCGGCCCGGGGGGAGGTGCCCCGGGCGGGCCGGGGGGCACC
>NZ_JBEXTV010000153.1:0-1110 GCF_040628835.1 Streptomyces sp. NPDC006134
GTGATGTCCTCGGCCGCGGCCACCGGCACCCACGACGGCACCGCCACCGGCCCCCGGCCCGACGGCAACCCGGTCCACTCCACCCCGAACAGCGCATCGGGGGCCGCCGCGTCACCGGCGTTCGCCAGCCGCTCGGCGGTCAGCTCCCGCATCGCCACCGAGTCCGCCGTCACCACCGGGCCGCCGGTCTCATCCGCCGCCTCCAACGCGAGGAGGCCCGGCCCGCCGGGCCGCAGCCGCACCCGCAGCGCCGAGGCGCCGACGGCGTGCAGCACCAGACCGTTCCAGTCGAGCGGCCGGCGGGCCGCGTGGTCCCCGGCCGTCGCGCCGCCGAGCGTGTGGGCGTGCAGGGCGGCGTCGAGCAGCGCCGGGTGGATGGCGAACCTCGCGGCGTCCTCGCGCTGTTCCTCGGGCAGGGCGACCTCGGCGAAGATCTCGTCGCCGCGCCGCCACACCGCGCGCACGCCCCGGAACGCAGGGCCGTACTCGTCGCCCTGCTCCGCCAGCTCGGTGTAGAAGTCCTCGATCCCGACGGCCTCCGCACCGGCCGGCGGCCACACGGCGAAGTCGAAGTCCGCGGGACGAGCCGACGGCGCGGGCGACAGCGTGCCGGTGGCGTGCCGCGTCCACGCGTCCCCGTCACCGGGGGCGTCCTCGCGCTGCGAGTAGATCTCCAAGGTGCGCGAACCGTTCTCGTCCGGGGCACCCACGGCGACCTGGACGCGTACGCCGCCCTGCTCCGGCAGGACGAGGGGCGTATCGGTCACCAGCTCCTCCAGGACCCCGCAGCCGGCCTCGTCACCGGCCCGTACGGCCAGCTCGGTCAGGGCCGTGCCGGGGAGGACGACGACTCCGCCGACGAGGTGGTCGCCCAACCAGGGCTGCGCCGTGAGCGACAGACGCGAGGTGAACACCAGGCCGTCGGAGTGCGGCAGCCGGACCATCGCCCCGAGCAGCGGGTGGTCGACCGCCGTCTGTCCCAGCGAAGTCGCGTCGGTGGCGGTCCGGGCCGTGCGGAGCCAGTAGTGGCGGTGGTCGAAGGCGTACGTGGGGAGGTCGACACGCGCCGTCGTGGCGCCGGAGGGCAGGATGCCCGTCCAGTCGACGGGG
>NZ_JBEXTV010000154.1:0-1071 GCF_040628835.1 Streptomyces sp. NPDC006134
TGCCGGGCATCGAGGTCAGGACCTGGGAAAGAGGGTGGGCCTCCAGCAGGGTTTCGATCCGGGCTTCCAGAGCCCGGCGTTGTTCATGGACGGCGGCCAGCGACTTCGCCAGCGAAGGGACGATCACGTCGAGCGTGCCGGTGCCGGGGACGGTGACGGTCTGCTCGTCGAGCGCGTCGAAGATGTCGTCGACGAGCCGCTCGGCCATGCGTGGTGCTCTCGGGCGGACGACCTCAACGAGTTTGCGGCGGCCGGCCTTGCGCAGAGCTTGCGGGGACCCGTGGCGCTCGAGGAGCCAGGTCACCGCCGGGTGGTCCAGGCGGGGGCCCAGGACGCGCTCCAGGCTGGGGTGGAACTGGGTGAGCAGGCCGCGGATGCGGTTGCTGGTGCGGTTGGCCTCCCCGGCGAGGTCCTGGTCGAAGCCGACGAGCATGGTCAGCTCGGCGGTGACCTCGTCGGTCAGGTCGAGGGTGCGCAGGGTGTGAGGCATGGTGCGGGCGGCGTCCGCGATGACGGCCGCGTCCTTGGCGTCGGTCTTGGCCTCGCCCGGGTAGAGGTCGGCGATCCGTCGCATCGCGAGTCCGGGCAGGTAGGCGACCTGACAGCCCGCGTGGCGGGCGACGGTCAGCGGGAGGGCACCGATGGAGGCGGGCTGGTCCACGACCAGCAGAACCGTGCCGAACTTGGCCTGGAGCTTGTCGAAGACGGCCCGCAGCCTCGGTTCGCTGTTGGGCAGCGGCTTGTCGAAGACCTTCTTTCCGGCCGGAGTCAGTCCGTGGCCGTGATGTGCGTGCTTGCCGACGTCCAGGCCCAGGAAGACGCCCACCCCGTCGATGTCGACCATCGTGCCCCCAACATACGTCGATCCGTGCCGGCCCGGCAGCGGTGCCGTTCTCGCGCAGCCACGTTATGCAGACCTGCCGTCCGCGAACGGCCGGGCATTGCGCCCGGCCCGGCGGTGGTCGGACCTCTGATCAGCGTCTCCGACGGCACCCCTCGGGCCCGGTGACACCACCCCCCAGGTCATCCGTTCGACAGGGGGCAACAGTCATGCCGGGCCCGGAGGCCAGC